>CAZJIN010000193.1:0-5672 GCA_964545955.1 uncultured Sediminispirochaeta sp. | reverse complement strand
TGGAGGCATTCTAATTGTGGATAGTGCAATGCACTATCCACAATTAGAATTGCTGATGTCGTACGGGTTGTGTAAAACTCAAAATTACGGTCTAATAGTATGGTTTATATTGGTGCTCGTGTTCTTCTTCAGTTCAGCTGGGGGAGTAAAGTACAAAGATTCTATGAGAGGTGTGTATGAATAAGATACTTGAAAAACAAAAACTTTCGGACCAGGTCTACAGAATGAAGCTTGAAGCTCCCCTGATTGCCGAGGAGAGAAAGGCTGGACAATTCGTTATTATTCAAAAAGACACAAATTATGGTGAGAGGATTCCCCTCACCATAGCCGACGCGGACCCCGATGAGGGATCGATCACCATAATCTACCAGACTGTCGGGAAGACCACCATCGAACTATCAGAATATGAACCCGGAGACTATATAGAAAATGTGTTGGGCCCCCTCGGGCAACCGACGCATATAGAGAAACTGGGAACAGTGGTATGTGTGGGCGGAGGAATAGGCGTGGCTCCCATGCATCCCATTGCCCAGGCGATGAAGGAAGCGGGCAATCGCGTCATCATCATTATCGGGGCGAGAACCAGGGAACTGGTGATAATGGAGGATGAGATGAAGGCGATCGCGGACGAACTTATCGTCGTAACCGATGATGGTTCCTACGGCCGCAAGGCCCTGGTAACGGAGCCCCTCAAGGAACTTTGTGAAAACGATCGTCCTGACCAGGTCGTCGCGATAGGTCCGCCGATTATGATGAAATTCTGTGCCGAGACTACCCGGCCTTACGGGATTCCAACGGTGGTATCCCTCAATACAATCATGGTTGACGGTACCGGTATGTGCGGAGGTTGTCGTGTCACCGTGGGCGGCAAAACGAAGTTTGTCTGTGTGGACGGCCCGGAATTTGACGGGCATCAGGTCGACTTTGACAACATGATGCTTAGGCTTGGCGCATACAAGGGGTATGAGGAAGAAGGACGGCACAAATGTCATCTGGAAGAACAGATTCGTGAAAAGAGGCAGCAGTCATAATGAAAAATGAATTGAAAACAAAAGAACAACTGAAAAATGAGGCGGAAGAAATATTCGAGGAAATCGATGGAAAGGAACTAAAGGGAAAGGATCGTCTGAAAATTCCACCCCAGGATATGCCGACCCAGGATCCGGAGGTGCGGATACAAAATATGAACGAAGTCGCCCTGGGATACACTGACAAACAGGTAAGGATTGAAGCGGCCCGCTGTCTTCAATGCAATCCCGCGCCGTGTATCAAGGGCTGTCCCGTGGCCATCGATATTCCCGCCTTTGTCAAGGCTGCCGAAGAAGGGGACTTTGATAAATCCGTGCAGATCATCAAGGAGAGTAGTCTTCTTCCATCTATCTGCGGGAGGGTCTGTCCTCAGGAGACCCAGTGCCAGGCTACCTGTACGGTGGGGAGGGCAAAAAAGGACCCCCTCCTCTCGGTATCCATAGGACGTATCGAGCGGTACGTGGCCGACCTCGAAAGGGAGAGCGGTAAAAAATCCATTCCCCGGGTGGCGGCCTCCACGGGAAAGCGGGTGGGTGTCATTGGCTCCGGTCCCGCGGGGATTACCGCGGCGGCGGACCTGCGCAAGGCAGGGCATAAGGTGACTATTTTTGAAGCATTTCACAAACCCGGTGGGGTGATGGTGTATGGGATTCCGGAATTTCGGCTTCCAAAGGCCATTGTGGAAGACGAGATAAACACCCTCTTGGAAATGGGGGTTGAGTTAAATACCAACTTTCTTGTGGGAAGGACCAGGAAACTGACCGATCTCCTGGAAAAGGACGGGTATGACGCCCTTTTTGTGGGGAGCGGGGCGGGCTTGCCCAAATTTATGAATATCGAAGGGGAGAACCTTGTCGGGGTCTTCAGCGCGAACGAATACCTGACAAGATCGAACCTGATGAAGGCCTACGACGCGGAACATTCAGATACGCCGATTTACCATTCGAAGAAAGTAGCGGTCCTCGGGGGCGGAAATGTCGCGATGGATGCCGCCCGAACGGCGAAGCGCCTCGGGGCTGAGCAGGTTGTGGTGGTGTACCGGCGGACCATGAAGGAGATGCCGGCACGAGTTGAAGAGGTCCACCATGCTGAAGAGGAGGGGATCGAGTTTTACCTCCTCCACAATCCTAAGAGGATAATAGGGGATGAAAACGGCAGGGTGAAGGCCCTTGAACTCCTCAGTTATGAGCTGGGAGAACCCGATGATTCGGGCCGCCGTCGACCTGTTCCGATCGAGGGGAGTGAGAGTATTCTTGAAGTCGATACCGTGATTGTGTCTATAGGAAATGATTCAAACCCCCTTCTCGAGCATACCACCAGGGACCTCGAGACGAATAAGTGGGGGAATATCGTCGTAAATGAGAACATGCAGACCTCAATAGATCGAGTGTATGCAGGAGGGGATATTGTGCTCGGCGCGGCAACGGTGATCCTTGCAATGGGGCAGGGAAGAAAAGCCGCCGAACAGATCAACATGCGCCTCGCCTCTGAATAGGTACGGAACAAAACCGCGAAGGAATCGAAATTTAGATACAGCGAATCAACTCTCCCCCTATCAGCAGGAGGGGGAGGGCTACGTCTTGTTCGTTATGGGGTACCTCGTCGACGAGTTGGACCGAATACCCGATTCCGAGAACTGACAGGAGTCCCGGTTGCAGGGCCCCGGAGATCGAGGAGAACCAACGGTCATAATAGCCCCTGCCCCGCCCGAGTCGGTTCCCACGACGGTCAAAAGCGAGGCCAGGGCTTATCACAAGGGTTTTCTCATTTTTCTCAGCATCTCCCGGAAATACCGGAAGGTTCCTGTGGGGTTCCCAGATACCGTAGGGGTTGTAGTTGAGTTTATAGTCCTCGGGATTGAAGACCTTCCGATCCGCGGAGGGGGGGGGCATTTCAGGGGTCGAGAGAAGGTGGAATTTCATGGTCCTGCCGTACATGCGGGGAGTCCATACTTTTTTTGACAACTCCCTGGCTTCCATAAAAATCGGGAGGGTATCAAATTCACCGCTCATGGAGAGGAAAATCAACAGATTCCGGCTTTCCTTCCAGGCTTTGAGTTCCCGAAGAACCCGGAGAGCATCGATTTCCTCCTGCCGGCGTTGTTCCGGTGACAGGTTTTCGATGCTGTGTTTCAATTGTCCTCTGAGTTTTCTTTTTTCATCAGTCATAATCTATAAGACCTCCGGCATATAAGGTAAATACGTTAAATACGGGAAAAGGTTGGAAAATTCACTCCCGTACTATAGAATATATTCCATATTTTGACCTTATCGGTCAAACTCTTTCAGGGGGAGTCTTGAATGACGGGTTTCATAAATATCGGCTCTGTACTGATCTTTCTCTATTTTGCATACGTGATAGTTTTGACGGTACGGATAATTCTTGACAACAAACCACCTGAAGTGTCCATCGCCTGGATCCTGGCAATATTTTTCCTGCCCTATGCGGGAGCGGTTATTTATCTTCTCAGCGGGGTGAACTGGAAGAAAAAAAAGATCATGAAACAGCTTCCGGAAAAAACCTTCAAAACCTACCTCGGGCCGATTCTTGAGCAGCAGAAGGCCTTTTTTCAAGATACCGTTGATACTATAGACAGTGACCTGGTGAAGACAATTAACACTGCCCTGGAGGCGGGAAACAGTATTCTCACCCTCAATAACAGTATCAGGAATTATTTCGACGGGACCGGTTTTTTTGAAGATCTCTTGAAAGATCTTGAAGCGGCTCAGGATACCATCCACCTGGAGTTTTTTATTTACCGTTCCGACGAACTGGGAAGACGGATAGGGGATATTCTGTCGCGAAAGGCCGATCAAGGGGTAAAGGTGAGGATGCTCTTTGACGGGGTGGGATGTTTCAATAAAATGACCAAGGGTTTTAAGCGTGAATTGAGGGAATCCAAGATCGATGCACGGTATTTTCTCGATCCCATGAATGTCTTATCCGGTAGACTCCTCAACTACCGGAATCACCGCAAAATCGTGGTGATAGACGGGAAGATCGGCTATACGGGGGGAATGAATATCGGAGCTGAGTATCTCAACGGTGGGCGTCGGTTCAAAACCTGGCGGGACACCCAGGTTCGGATAGTGGGGGAGTCGGTACAGCTCCTGCAGGGGGTGTTTCTGTCGGATTGGTTTAACAGCGGTGGGGACGCCGTTCAGGATTCCAGCTTTTTTCCTCTTCCCATGCAGAAAGGCCAGTATCTTCCCATGCAGATCGTGGTGAGCGGCCCGGACTCGGAGTGGAACACCATCAAAAAGCTCTTTCTGCTCCTTATCAGCAACGCCAATACCCGGGTCTACATACAGAGTCCCTATTTTATTCCCGACGAGTCCATGATGAACGCCCTCGAGACGGCGGCTTTAAGCGGAGTAGAGGTACATCTCATGATGACGGGGGTGCCGGACAAGCGTCTTCCCTTCTGGGTTGCCCATACCTATTTTGAGACACTTCTGAATGCGGGTGTACAAATTCATCTCTACATGAGGGGCTTTCTTCACGCGAAGGTGATCGTGGTGGATGAATCCCTCTCGACGATCGGCAGCTGCAATATGGATACCCGTAGTTTTCACCTTGATTATGAGGCAAACGCCTTTTTTTATAGTTCGGAAGTTGCAGAACAGCTTATTGCACAATTCCATAAGGATGTTGCAGAATGCAGACAGGTCACGTACGAAGATATCCGGCAGATTCCGTTATGGAAGAAATTACGGAATTCAATTTTTCGAATGATTGCGCCGTTATTGTAGTTTCGGCCCGGTAGTTTTAACAAAAAGAGGTTTTTATATTGAGGCGAATTAAAAGCTATACGTTTTATTTCCTGTTGATCTTTCTTCTTGCCGGAATCAGCCCATGGCACTCCTATGCCGATGCACAGTCTGATTTGAAACCCTACCGGCTCAGTCATCTTGCCCGGGCCGAGGAGGGGCGCATGTATGCCCTGTCCACCGATAGTGGGGCGTTGCTCTCTCTGAATCGCGGACAGAGCTGGGATTATATCAATCGGGGATTGCCGAAAAAAGAGGTCTGGCCTTTTGAAGGGGATTCTTATCGCAGTTTTACCTCTATGGCGGTTGATTCGAAGGACCCTCGACGTATAGCCGCCACTACCAGCTCTTCTCTTTTTATCAGTGTAGATGGTGGTGGGGAGTGGAACAAAATAGAACTGAAGGATCCGGTGAAGTCGTCAAACTATTTGACTGCAATAAGCTTCGATACACTGGTGCCTGATCGTATGTATCTCGGTACCAGTTTTAACGGGCTTTTTGTCAGTGACGACGGCGGGAAAAGCTGGGAAAAAATTTCCCGATATCTGGGACCCCTTTATCGGGGCGCGGGCTTTTATGAGGAGATCACGGATTTGACGATGGTTCCCCGGCACAGGGATGAACTTTTTATCGCCTCCGGCTTTGATCATGGGATCTACCGGTACAATACAGCGGAGAATGCGATTACCGATAGAATAGAGCTTCCCGAGGAAACGGGGATGCTTGCCTCTATAAACCCTTATAGCGGTGGCGTTACTGATTCTCCGGCTCTTGAGGTGCATTTCGAGGAGCATCGCTACATCTACGATCTTTCCACCGATTTGTGGAGATGTGTCCCCCCCCTTCTCCGGGCATTCCCACGGGCTGTTTCTT
>CAZJIN010000192.1:0-5735 GCA_964545955.1 uncultured Sediminispirochaeta sp. | reverse complement strand
GCCTACGCGCAGAAGTCAAACCGGGACGGTATCAGAATCGCCGATCTCTGTGATGATGAATTTTTGCCGAGTCTCCGTGACACAGAGAGGGATTTTCTCTCGCCCTATATCGAGAGGCTTCGCGGGATGAGTGTGAACCTCGCCGATTTTATGGAGAATTATGGTGATGGTCGAATCCTGTATGAAGGCGCCCAGGGGGCTCTTCTGGATATCGATCTCGGGACGTATCCCTTCGTCTCTTCAGGGTGTTCCTCCGCCGCGGGGGCGACCACAGGAGGGGCTGTTGGACCAAGGGACCTTGATGGGATCCTGGGGGTATTCAAGGCATATTCAACCCGTGTGGGAAACGGACCTTTTCCCTCGGAATTCCGTGAAGACCGAGATGGTGACCTGGGCGACAGGGTGCGCGAAATCGGAAATGAGTACGGAGTTACCACCGGAAGGCCGAGACGCTGTGGCTATCTTGATCTGGTAGCCCTTAAATACGCCTGCAGGACCAACTCTATTGATTCACTGATTCTCACACACCCCGATGTGTATGACGATTTTGACGAGATTTCGGTGTGTGTCGCCTATAGAATTGACGGAAAGGAGACTACCGCGTTCCCTTCGTCGAGCAGGATGCTGGAGAGGGCGGAGCCGGTGTTGAAGACTTTTCCCGGTTGGAAGGAATCGATCAAGGAAGCCCAATCCTACGATGAGCTTCCCCCAAAGGCCCAGGATTACATACGCTATATGGAGGAGTTCGTACAGACGAAAATAGGTATTATCTCCGTTGGACCGGACCGTTCACAGACCTTTATTCGCGTTCCCGTCTGGTAGCAGGGCGGTACATCCATAGACGCGTATCCCCCTGGGGAAATTTAAGCGGGAACAAACTCCACGGTGAATCCGGGAAACTTTTTTTTAAGCTCTTCCTCAATTAAACGGTCTATGGATTTTTCAATCGCCATGGAGATGCCAACACAGGTCATGCAGGCCGGACGCTGATACTGGAAATTTGTGAAGACGTAGATCTTTTTTCCCTCTTCCTGGTATCTGAATTTTTCCACTACACCCAGATCGCTTATGGGAAGTGAACTCTCCGGGTCCTTAACAAGTTCAAGGACCTGGTCAAATCTCTTCTGAACAGAATTATCCATGGATCTTCTCCTCCTCTTTTTTATAATAATAAAAATAGTTTAGTGATAAAGAAAGGAAATACTGAAAAAAGTCCTTGTGCTTCCCGTCTTCAGACAATACTATCGGAATATGAAATACTCAACCAGGACACGGTATGGACTGAGACTCCTCGTCTATATGGCGCTTAAAAAAGATGATGGATTCGTTCAGCTGCGTGAGGTAGAAAAGCATGAAGGGGTTTCCCTGCGCTATCTTGAGCAGATCGTACGTTTGCTCAAACCCTCGGGGGTTCTTACAAGCAGCCGAGGGAAATACGGAGGTTACCGCCTTTCCAGAAGTCCCGAGGAGATCAAACTCTCCGACGTGGTGGGCTATCTTGAAGGCGATCTGGCCCCCGTGTCATGTCTATCCCCTGGTAATGAGTGTTCCCGTCGTGTGGATTGTCCAACTCTTCCGATGTGGCGCGAGCTACAGGAAGTGATCACGGGTTTTCTTCGAGAAAAAAGCCTCGCGGATCTGGCCCGCCAGTATCGTGTACATGTCGAATGAGCCCTGGCTGTTAAAAAATATACATTTTTTTCAATTTTCCCGAATTTTAACAGTCCCAGTTTGACAAAATATTGGTTTTGTGCGATATTTAATAGTTATTTACAGAAAGAAAATAGAGGACGGCAAAATATGAAACGAAGCGTGTATTATCGTGATTCTATTCTGGGTGAACGTTTCAGGTATCTCGATCCCGCGGACCGATATCTTATTCCTGTGGAAAAACCTATTTTCCGATTCAATATAATCGGAAGCGGTATGATCGGAATGGAACATATCCGAATAACCCTGCTTGAAGGGAGAGGTACTGTACATGGAATTTTTGACAAAAACCCGAGGAGCGCCCAATCGGGACGTGCTGTGTTCAAGAACCTCCGTCCTGAAGAGGATGTCGTGCTCTACGAGTCCCTCGAAGCTGCCTGCACTGATCCCGAAGCGGACGCCCTGATTATATGTACTCCCAACTACACACATCTCCAGGTACTCAAGACCGCGATAAAGTCGGAAAAACCGATACTCCTCGAGAAACCCATGGCCACCACGGTCGCGGATGCCTATGAAATTGTAAAAATCGAAAAAGAATACCCCGCCATGCTGCAGGTGGGGCTCCAGTACCGCTACAAGGCGATCTACCAGGAAACTATCGCCGCGGTGAAGACGCGAAAGGCGATCGGTGATTTAAAAACAATCTCCATTCAGGAACATAGACCTCCCTTTCTCGACAAAGTGGACCAATGGAACAAATTCTCGGAGTATTCAGGCGGTACCCTGGTGGAAAAATGTTGTCATTACTTTGATCTTATTAATTTTTTTGCAGAATCGAAACCCTCTGAGGTGTTCGGGATCGGGGGTATGGATGTAAACTTCAAAGACTTTGAATACCAGGGTCGCGGTTCCGATATTTTGGATAACGCCTTTGTCAGCGTGAAATATGAGAACGGGGTGAAGGGCATGTTCAACCTCTGTATGTTCGCGCCTCTCTTCTACGAGGAGATCACCATGTGTGGAGATGAAGGTCGGCTTCACGCTTCCGAACAGGAGGACTTCATCACCGGACCGGTACTGGAGACGAAATTTCAGCTCAACAGCGGCGAGCGCCCATCCTTCAACGCCGAACCCCATTATCCGGAGTTGATCGAGCAGAGCGGGCACAACGGGGCAACTTTTTTTGGGCATGTCAATTTTATAGAAAATATGATCGGCAATCCCGTCGATACGGTAACGGCCGACGTTCTTGACGGCTTCTGGTCGGTAGTTGTAGGAGCCGCGTCGGAACAGTCCGTGAAGGAAGGTCTCCCGGTTAAACTAGGGAATATGTTGAAGGACTTGGGTATAGATCGGGATGATCCGATTCTGCGGAAATAGGAAAAACCAGGAGATCAGGACCTCAGAGGTAGAGGTATATGCCAAGAAAGAGAAAAATACTTCCGAATAGCACAAAGAGATGCCAGAGTGCGTGATAGTAGGGCATCTTTTTCATCGCGTATACAATGGTACCGGAGGTATAGGTAAGCCCCCCGGTGAGGATCATGTAGAAGAAATCCCGGTTCAATTGAGATCCCACGGGCTTCCAGACCAGTACAATCAGCCACCCCATCAGTAGATAAATCAACATCTGAACCAGACGGAACCTGCCCCAGAAAACTATCTTAAAGGTCATCCCTCCCGCCGCAACCAACCATACGAGAAGGAGCGTGCGTATAGCCTCCGGACCCTCGATATTCACAAGGACTGCCGTGTAGGTACCGGCAATGAGAAGGTAGATCGACATGTGGTCTGAGATGCGAAGAACTCTCTTCAGAATTGAGGGGCTGACAAAATGGTAGAGCGTGGAAGACAGGTAGAGCAGGGTCATGGAAAGACCGTAGATAATGTACCCAGTCAGGATAGAAGTGCTTCCCGTACCGATTCCCTTCTGAACGAGGAGTGTCGTGGCCACCAGGGAGAGGATCACCCCAAGGGCGTGGACAAGACCTGAGGCCATCTCCTCTCTCTGAGAATCGTGGGTGTGGAGTGTGATATGTCTCTCAAGCCAGTTTAGCGGAAGGCTATTGTCGTTCATAGGCATAAGCTATCGTAAAAACTTCTTTTAGAATAGCCCCCCAACTCAGATTATTACCCTGTCTCAATCCTTTCTATACCTGCTCCGTGTAGGTTAGGATTCCCTTTTCAATTACTGAGATGATATAGGGTCGAAGTTCCGTGGTGGTGATGATGTCGTCGATTGAACCGACGCTTTGTGCCCTCTCGACGGAATGGATACGGTCGAATTTCTGGCCGAGTTCGTTCTGTTTTTCGTTTTGGACCTTACTGAACAGGGTGTCAAAGTCCTTCCGGGAGATACGGTTTCTCTTCAAATCAACCTGGCCCTCGATAACCCTTCGATCGGCATAGGTATCCTTAAGGACATTTTTCGGAAATACCACCGCCGCGGCGGGGGCCCCTCCGATCACCGAGGCATAGGAGCCTTTCAGAGCGGCGGTACGGAGAAGTGGATTGAGGCTTTTTGAAAAGACCACATAGGCCCCTCCGTGGTACCGTGCGACCACTACGAAGGAGATAGGACCCTTGAAGTTGACCACCGCTCTGCCGATTTCAGCCCCGTACTCAAGCTGCAGTCTGCGCAGGGATTCCGGTGAGCCGTCGAATCCTGAAAGGTTGGCCAGAATCACAAGCGGCAGATGGCCGGAAAAGGCGTTTATACCTCGGGCAATTTTTTTTGAAGACATGGGAAAAAGGGTTCCCCCGCTCCAGCTTTCTGGGCCGTCGAAGGGAACTTCTCCTATGCGGGTGAGGTTGCGGCTCTCAATACCGATAAGACCGGCGGAAAATCCACCGATACGGGTTTCCCATACGATTCCCGTATCGGAATCCTGCATTGAACGCCAGCGTTCCAGGAACCCCGCGTCCCGATCAATCAAGGCCTTCATGACCTGTCGGATGTCGAAGGCCTTTTTTCGCTCAGGATTTTTTTCAAGGCTAAAAATATCACCGATGGTGGAAAAACCCTGATTAAGGAAATCGGAGTAAGGTTCCGGAGAAATATCGCGGTCCAGGGGATCGTCGTTCGGTATGCGCGGGGGATACGTCTCGCCCGCCGGTACATAGGTGTAGCGGTAGTGACGGAAAAGCTGCACGTAGGCGGCGGCAAGATTGGGAACCTTGATCTGGGCCTGGCCATTGGGTCCCATTATTTTTTCCACTCCTCCTATGTCCAGGTTGCTTTCCCCCGAGACACTTCCTGAAAAATCCAGGGCGCGTTTTCCTGTCAGAAGAATTGAGGCATCTTCGGTCATAATCAGTAACCCCCTGGTGTGCATCAGCATTGTTGCCTCGGCGTTCCAGTAGGATTGAGCCCCTACGTTGACCCCCGGAATGATGATATTGATCTCCCCACCGTTCTGGGTGAACTCAATTATTCTGCGGAGCGTCGCAGCGGTCCAGTCGAGGTTCTCCGTACCGCTGTCCATGTTGATTTTTGCACCCGATGAGAGGGGTATCCATTCAACCGGAAGTTGTTTCGCTTCGGCAAGATCAAGGGCGGCATTGATCCTGCGGCATTCCGGTTCGGCCAGACTTCCGAGGTCCGTAGTCGGATCGGAGAGTATGAGCACTCGCTTCAGGGCGGCGGGGAAGGAGGGGTCGTAGTTGGTAATAATTCCGAATACGATGTTGGACTCATTGAGCCCGGGGGGTCTGTTCGTTACTTCAACGGTCTTAAAGGATCCGGATTTTTCATCAATCTCCAGGTCGTATTCCTCAAAATCACCACGTGGTGTGGGTTCCGCCTTTGAAATCCCGGTGAAGGTGAGCATTTTGATGAATTCATAGGGATAGACCATGTTGCGCTGCCGCGCGCGGACGGCCTTTGTCACATATTGATCGAAGGGTTCGAGGACCTTCTCGGCGGGTCGGCGGTTGCGTAGTGAGAACTGGTCCTCCGTGACGACGATAAAATCGAGCTGGAGTTCCCTGACCTTTTGCTCACTCCATCTTTTGCGTCGTGTATAGACTATCAACTTCTCGGGGCCGAGGTCTCTGGCCGCGTGCATGAGGCGCTGTCCATA
>CAZJIN010000191.1:0-5746 GCA_964545955.1 uncultured Sediminispirochaeta sp. | reverse complement strand
CGTCCGAAGAAAAGCTGTCGGACCGCAGGAAACAGCTCGAGTCCCGTCGGAAGGCCCTGGAGGATGTCCGGGAAAACCTGACACACACGAAGCACAACCTCAAAAACCTTTTGGACGGTCGCCTCCTTCGGGAGTATCGGACCGAGAAGGAGAACCTCCTCACCGAAATGACCTATCTCCGCAAAATCGCGTCCCTCGAATCAGAACGATCAAGGCTTGAAGACGGCACACCCTGCCCCCTCTGCGGCTCACCGGATCATCCCTACGCGCGGGGGAATACCCCTGAAACAGATGGTAAAGAAAAGAGAATTGCCCAGCTGACCAAATTGGTTGAAGAAGCAGAAAAACTAGAAGGGAAGATCAAGGAGCTCGAAACCATCGAAGCTGCCTCTCTGAAAGAAACGGCGGACAGTGAAAAGCTGGAATATCAGGCTGATAACGATCTGAAAAACGCACAAAAAAGTCTCAACGATGCTGAAGAAAGGCTAAACCTCACCGAAGCAGGTTTCACCCGACTGAAAAGCGAGATCCTCCAACGCCTGGAGCCCCTCGGTATTCGGGATCTAGCCGATTCCGATATTCCGTCTCTCACGAAAACCCTGGAGGACCGTCTGGCCGGCTGGAAGAATGCGAACAGGCAAAAAGATGAGATTGAAAAAAGCATTTCCGAATATGAGAATGAAATAAGCAAGAACATCGCGGTAAATGAAAGCCGCGAAGAAACCCTGGACGAAGCCCGGAATGAGAAGTCAAAGCTGCGGAAGGAATACGAGGAATTGACCCATGAACGAGGGGAGCTCTTTGGATCAGAGAACCCCGACACCGAGGAAACGCGATTGAAGGACCTCCTCTCCGGGGCGGTACTGACCGAGAAGTCCGCCAGAGAAAACTATGAAGAGGCCCTTCATTTGCTCACATCCGCGAAAGCACGGATTGATTCCCTTGAAGCGCAGATAGAAAAAAGGGAGATCAACCTGGAAGAGAGGGAAACCGAGTTTCAGGAGAGTCTGAAGGCTTCGGGATTTGAAGGGGAAGCCGGGTTCCTAGAAAGCCGGATCTCCCGGGAGGAACATAACATCCTCGAGAAAAAAGCGAAGGAGCTTGATGATCGCAGCCTTGAAGTTCGTACCCGTATCACCGACAGAAATGAACGTCTGGAGGGGGAACTGAAAAAAAATCTCACCGACGCGGAGCTTGAGGATATGCGACCGGAGCTCGAAGCGGCGGAGGACAGGCTCGATCAGCTTCGGAACAAAATAGCCGACCTCAAGAACAAACTTGATACAAACCGCGCTGCCGAAGAGCGGATCATGGAAAAACAGGCGGCCATTGAGAGTCGGAAGAAGGACTGTGAACGCTGGGACAAATTGCACCAGCTGATCGGTTCGGCGGACGGCAAAAAATACAGGACCTTCGCCCAGGGACTGACCTTTGAGATGATGGTCTCCTTCGCCAACCGACAGCTTGAGAAAATGACAGACCGTTATCTTCTGATCCGAAACGAAACTGCTCCCCTCGAACTGGACGTACTTGACAACTACCAGGCCGGGGAGAAACGATCAACCAGAAACCTCTCCGGCGGAGAAAGCTTCATTGTCAGTCTCACCCTCGCCCTGGGGCTCTCAAAAATGGCCGGGCGAAAAGTCAGAGTGGATTCCCTCTTTCTGGACGAAGGCTTCGGCTCCCTGGATGAAGAGACCCTGGAGACGGCCCTGGAAACATTGTCCAGCCTGCAGCAAGAGGGCAAACTGATCGGTATTATTTCCCACGTCCCGGCTCTGAAGGAACGAATCGGAACTCAAATTGCAATCACCCCGGTCTCCGGTGGAAAAAGCATCGTCACCGGTCCCGGCTGTGGGAGAATCAACAGATGAGCTTCTTTCAAGATTACGAGTGTGTAATATGGAAAATGTAGAAAAGAGCGAGGATTTGGTTTCGGAAAAAAAGTTTCAAACTGGAAAGGTGTTGGCCGTTTCATCGGCCCACCTTCTTCATGACGTATACTCTTCATTTCTGGCGCCCCTGCTTCCGCTCCTAGTGGGAAAACTCGGTATCACCCTCTCAATGGCGGGGCTCCTCGACAGTGTAAAAAATTCTCCCTCCCTCTTTAACCCCCTCTTCGGTTTGTTCGTTGACCGTTTTAACGTGAAGTATTTTGTTATCATAACCCCCGCGGTCACCGTGGTCATCATGAGTCTTATCGGGATCGCCCCGGGCTACACGATACTGGTACTTATGATATTCGTTATGGGAGTCAACTCCAACCTCTTCCACATTCCCTCTCCCGTCCTGATAAAAAAACTTGCCGCCGACAAAACAGCCACGGGTATGAGTTTTTACATGCTCGGCGGTGAGCTTTCCAGGACCCTCGGCCCCCTGTTGATTACGGGTGCGGTGACCCTCTGGGGGCTTGAAGGGACATGGAGGCTCATCCCCTTCGGTCTGGCCGCATCCCTGGTACTGGCCTATATCCTGCGGGATTTCGAGATGGAGAAAGACACCACCGTTGTCGAAAGTCGGAAAAAGTCGAGCGCAAAAGCCGGTGAGTTGTTCTCGCTCTTCGGCCCTATTGGGGGCTATCTCTTTTTTATACTCGCCATGAAAATCGCCCTGACCCTTTACCTGCCCGCCTATCTGATGAGCAGGGGAAGGAGCCTCGTCGCGGCCAGCTTCGCCCTTTCGGTGCTACAGTTTGCAGGTGCCGTCGGGACTTTCGGCGCGGGCTATATATCCGACAGGATCGGGAAAAAAACAACCCTCTACCTGTGCGGTCTGACGACGCCCCTGCTGATGTGGCTCTTCCTGGTGAGCGGGGAAACACTGAAGCTCCCGATTCTGGCCGCTCTGGGCTTCTTCCTTTTTGCCTATGCTCCGGTCATCCTTGCTCTGATACAGGACGCCGAGTCACACTCCCCGTCCTTCGTGAACGGACTCTACATGACCATCACTTTTTTTATCAGAACCCTCGCCGTGTTCATGGTCGGTTTTTTTGGTGAAAAAATCGGTTTTGAGATCACCTACCGAATCGCGGCATCTATGGCCTTCGGGGTACTCCCTTTTATTTATTTTTTTCCTGAGAAAAAACCGACGATACTCTCCGAAAAAACCGGAGGAACCGGAGGAACCGGAGGAACCGGGGAAACCGTCGAGAGGGAGCACGAGTTCTGAATCCAAAATCTTTATTTCAAATGAGGCACCCATGAGCGCAATACTCGGTCAGTTACTCGCAGTCATCACAGCGGCATGTTTTGCCACGGTTTCCACCGTCTGGTCCTACGTGGGAAAACAGATCGGTTCGAACACGGTCACCCATGTCCGTCTCTGGCTGGCCCTTCCTTTTATTGTCCTGGCCCACTTTATCCTTACCGGCTCCCTCGTCCCACTCAATGTCGATACCGCTACCCTTATACTGTTTCTCATTTCCGGTCTGCTCGGATTCACCGTAGCGGACCTGTTTATTTTTCGTTCCCTGATTCTGATAGGCGTGCGCCAAACCCTGGTGATACTCACCCTCTCCCCCATTCTTGGTACTATCATCTCCTGGTTTGCCCTCGCGGAGACCCTCACCTACCTTCAGATACTCGGGATACTCGTGACCACCGGCGGAGTGATGTGGGTGATCTTCGAAGAGGGAAGAATTAGAAATAAAGAAAATATCGAAAAAAACAAAAACGTCGGGGTTCCCTTCGCCCTTGCCGGAGCCCTGGCCCAGGCACTGGCAAACATTCTCTCGAAGGCCGGTATGTTTAACAACCTGCATCCCATCTCAGGGACCTACCTTAGAATAATCGCGGGGTTGGTCGGGTTGATTCTTTTTTCTTTATTGCGAAGAAGCTTTGTCGAAGATTTCAAAAAAATGCGACGACACCCAAAGCTCACGGCAATCCTGGCAGCGGCCGCCTTCATAGGCCCTGTCATGGGGGTACTGTTGACCCTCTATGCCTTGAGAATAGCCCCCGTCGGGATAGTGACCGCCCTCGTGCAGGTAAGCCCCATTCTCCTTCTGCCCTTCGACTACTTCGTACTGAAAAAGAAGGTCACCTTCAAAGTTGTAGCGGGCACCTTCGTCGCGATAGGAGGGGCGGCTATTTTATTTATCTATTAAGGTCGACCGCGGAAATATGAATGCCGGAGGGATAAAGTATACCCATGGGGAAAAGACCGTCGAATCGAAAACCCTACACCATCGCGTATCTTCTTTCTAAACAGCCGAAGACCCTTCAAAAAAACAGACACTATCCCGAGATGCTTTTCTACTACCAATCCTCCCGGACGCTTCAAAAGCTGCGTATGAACCGCCGATGTTACGGAATCCTCCAAAGGGCAACTATAAAACCTGAAAACCTGGCCAATCTGTACAGAACCTACCGCCTGCCGAAGGACCCCTTTTTCCCCCTCTTTCTCAGAATAAAGAGAGACTACCGGGAGCTCCAGGAAAGACGTCGTACTGAAAAAATGAAGTACATCGCCGGAAAAATGCGGGAACTTCCCGAAGAGGTTCTCTCTTTCATTAAATACCTGGCCGTATTTGAACAGCAGTACAACCCGGCCGGAGGATTTCCCCTGTGGACCACCCGGCTTTTTCCCGTTACAAAAAAACTGGTCCACCGGTACTGCGCATTTTCCCGGGAAGAATGGATCACTTTTTTTGATGAGTTCCTCGATCTTTTACGTGACCGTTACGAAAGCATCGACGAAGCCGTCACAGCCAGGTTGTTGGCGAGCTTTGTTCTGGGTTTTTCCCTTCGGGAAGGACCCCTTGTGCCCCCCAGCGAAGGAGAGATAAAAAAAAGATACAGGCGCATGAGCAAAATTCACCACCCCGACCGCGGCGGAGACCCGCGGTATTTTATTCGCCTCCAATGGGCCAGGGAAACCCTTACCACCCCGCATTGATACCGTCCGTGTCAAGATACAATAAACTCTTGTTCAAATTCGCGATACATATTACCTTTTCCTACATCATAACAGGGGGAGTAACGAGTGACGGTATTGGGTATTTTTGAAATAGCCGGCAGTCTCGGCCTTTTTCTCTACGGCATGAGAACCATGAGCGACGGGATTCAGAAGGCCGCCGGAGAACGTTTGCAGACCATCCTCAAGTTCATGACGGGGAACCGTTTCGCGGGAGTCCTCACGGGATTCGGGACCACCGCCTTGATTCAATCGTCTTCAGCGACCACCGTGATGGTAGTCAGTTTCGTAAACGCGGGATTGCTTTCCCTTGGACAGGCTATCGGCGTGATTATGGGGGCCAACATCGGAACCACGGTCACGGGTTGGATTGTAGCCCTCTTCGGTTTCAAGTTCGACATCACCGCGATCGCCCTGCCGATGATCGGTATCGGGCTTCCCCTGCTTTTCTGGCGGCGCATTAAAAAAAGCGAATTGGGAGAAGCCATGATCGGCTTTGGACTCCTTTTTCTCGGCCTCTCCTTTCTCAAGGCCGCCGTCCCCGATATAGACGCCCACCCTGAAACTCTGGAGTTTGTCACCCGGCTGACCGGATACGGCATTTTCTCCCGTTTATTGTTCATCCTGATTGGTACTATGCTAACAGTGGTACTGCAATCTTCCAGCGCCTCCATGGCGATCACCCTTACCATGGCCTTTGCCGGCTGGATTGATTTTCCCAATGCCGCCGCTCTCGTGCTCGGTGAGAACATCGGTACTACCATCACCGCCCTGATCGCATCGATCGGCACTGACGTGAACGCGCGACGTGCCTCCGTGGCGCATAAGATGT
>CAZJIN010000190.1:0-5756 GCA_964545955.1 uncultured Sediminispirochaeta sp. | reverse complement strand
GCGAAACTCCGGTGAATAAACTCACCCGTGCCGAACTCGACCCGGACTCAAAGATCGCCCCCTTCAAGCTCTCCGCCTGCCGGGTCATCAATTCCCACTATGGAAAGTGAATTATACTTTCCATAGTGGGAATGCCTCCAAACGATGAGTAATTGCTGCTGCCGGGTAGAAAAGGAATAGCTTAACGGATCTTCTCCGGTGCGAAACCGGGGATTCTCATTTTTTCATCCACCAGGTCGGTGATCTTGGCAAGAATAAAGGTTATCCCCACGTAGATGAAGGCCACGATCAGGTAGGTCTCCATATAACGGGCGTGAACGGAGGCGAGTTCCTTCGCCCTGGTCATCAGCTCGGGCGCCTGGATCACAAACCCGAGGGATGTGTATTTGAGCAGGTAGATCAACTCATTCGAAAGTGCCGGAATCGAAAACCTCAAGCCCTGGGGCAGCAGTATCGTCGTCACCGTCACCCAGTTGCTCATACCGAGGGAGTGGGCCGCTTCGATCTGCTCGTTGGAGATCGCCTTGAACCCGCCCTTCATATACTCGATCTGGTAGGCGGCGCTGTTGAGGATGAAGCCGATATAAGCCGCGGTATAGGGGGTAATCACAATACCCAGGGGCAAAAGAAACTTCGGCAGGCCGTAGTAGAGCATGTACAGCTGCACGAGCAGGGGGGTACCCCGGATTATTTCCACATAGATATGAACGAGTTTTTTCCAGATTCCCTTGGTATAGAGATTCACCAGGCAGAGGGGTACCGCGATAAAAAAACCCACCACCATCCCCACGAAGGTAAAGAACAGGGTGACCAGCAAGCCCTTTCCCAGGATCGGCGCAATGGTGATAAAATACTCAATCAGCTCCATGATATCCTCACCCGCCGTACAGTTCGGTGATTTTACCCAGGAATTCCCGGGTTCTTTCTTTTTCCGCGTTCATCAGGATCTTCTCCGGATGACCCTGTTCTACAATATGACCGGCTTCCATAAAAACGATCCGGTCACTCACGCTTCGCGCGAAGCCTATCTCATGGCTGACCACCACCATGGTCATACCCTCTTTCGCCAGGTCTTTCATAACCGTGAGAACCTCGCCGGTCAACTCGGGATCCAGCGCCGAGGTAGGTTCATCAAAAAGCATGATCTTCGGGTCCATCGCCAGGGCGCGGGCGATCCCCACCCTCTGTTGCTGTCCGCCGGAAAGCTCCGCCGGATACTTTTCCCGGTGGTCGCTCAGTCCCACGCGCTCCAGTTCCGCGAGGGCCTTCTTCTTCGCGGAAGCACGGTCCATTTTTTTTACCTTGTAGAGTCCGACCTCCACGTTTTCCAGAGCATTGAGGTGGTTGAATAGGGCAAAATGCTGAAACACAAAGCCTATGTCCTGGCGAATCCGGTTTATATTGTTCTTGCTGTTGGTGATCTCCCTCTCCTCAAGCCAGACTCGTCCGGAATTCGGAGGTGTGAGCTGGTTGATACACCGCAGGAGGGTACTCTTGCCGGTCCCGCTCGGACCGATAATCACCACTACCTCACCCCGCTCAACGGTAAAAGAAATCCCGTCCAACACACGGTTATCACCGAACGCCTTGCTCAGGTCCTGAATTTTCAATATCGTTTCATTCGCCATATGCCTTACCTTCTCTCAAGTTCGAAAC
Organism: uncultured Sediminispirochaeta sp.; assembly: GCA_964545955.1. Lineage (GTDB taxonomy): Bacteria > Spirochaetota > Spirochaetia > DSM-16054 > Sediminispirochaetaceae > DSBN01. The sequence continues at coordinate 4,100 of CAZJIN010000190.1, read as the reverse complement.
CGGGGATCTTCAATTTTTCATCGAGATACTCAAACAACTTGTTTGAAATCCGGAAAAGCACGTAATACAGGAGAGCTACCGGAATAAGCACCTCGAAAAAAACCTGTCCCATCGCCGAATCAATAATCCCCCGTGCCTGGGTCAGCATCTCGGGGATGGCAACAAGATAGGTAATCGGTGAATCCTTCAGGACAATCGTGGCCTCGTTGGTCAATCCGGGAATAGAGAGTCGCAGGGCCTGTACGAATACAATATTAAAAATAGCCTGCCATTTTCCCATTCCCAGGGCCCGGGCCGCGTTGTACTGGTCCCGGCTTATCGACTGGATGGAACTGCGAAAAATCAGTGACTGGTAGGCGCTGCTGGTGATCCCCAGGGCGAGGACCGCCGCGGGAAAGGGAGGGATCGCGATCTGAAAATCGGGATTTCCAAAAAATTCCCCTATATGTCGCAGCCCAAAAAAGAAGAGAAAAAGGGTTACGATATGGGGAGTTCCGCGAAAAAAACCCTCGTACAGCTGAATGAGAAAGCTGACAAACCTGTTGCCATAGGTCCGTCCAATAGACAGGGGTATCGCCAGCAAAAAACCAAGCAGGAGACTGGCCACCGTCACGGTGATGGTGACCAGCGCTCCCTTCCCTATGGCTATTGCCGCATAGAAAATGAATTCACCAATATTTTCCATAGCGGTTTATATCGCCCGTAGTATCACAATTCTTTGCTGCTATGCATCGAAATAGGTGGCCATCAGTTCGTCCCAGGTATCAGATTTCATGACCTTCTTCAATGCCTTGTTGATATCCTCCAGAAGGGGCGAATCCTTCTTGACCGCAAGACCATAGGCTTCGTCGGTGGGAATCACCAGGATCATTTTGGTGGGACGGTTCTTCTCATAGGCCTCAGCCACGGGTTTGTCCAGCACTATCATGTCGAGGTTCTGATTCTCCAGGTCCTGGATGGTCTCGATATATTTACCGTACTTTTTGATGGTGGCACTGGAAGCATTGTCGTCGACCCAGAAGGCACCGGTGGTGTCGTTCTGAACGCCTATCCTGAAGTTCGCGCTGTCAATATCGGCCGGAGAGGCGAGTTCGATATCTGAATTGTCCCTTACGAGCACCGCCTGATCTGCAACGAAATAGGCTTCGCTGAAATCGACCTTCTCCTTCCGCTCGTCGGTGATGGTCATACCTGCGGCAACCACATCGATAGTACCCGTACTCACCGCTTCGATGAGAGCATCGAAGTCCATGTCCTGAACTACGACTTCACGACCGAGTTCCTCACCGATCGCCTTCATCAGATCGATATCAAATCCGGTCACTTCGCCCTTCTCCCGATATTCGAAGGGTCTGAATCCCGCCGATGTTCCCACCACGAGTTTTTCTCCATCTTCCTGTGACCCACCGGCAAAAAGCATTCCGGTAACAAGCAGCAAAGCTGCAAGGAAAGCAACAGTTCTTCTCATCTGAATCCTCCTGAAATAATTGTTTACATAAGCCACTGACCATAGTATCGTTCTTTGGAAGGGATTGCAATAATATTATTCCAATAGTGGTTCTTCACGGTAATTTTTCATTGGCGAAGGGGCTTCCATTCATCTACAGTGCCTGGTCCAGATCGCCAATGATATCATCGATATGCTCAATCCCGATGGAAAGGCGGATCAACTCCGGAGGAAGACCCGACGACCGTTGTTCTTCCTCACTCATCTGTGAATGGGTCGTGCTCGCCGGATGGATGGCCAGGCTCTTGGCATCACCGACGTTCGCCAGGTGGGAAAAAAGCTTCAGATTCTCAATACAGCTTCTCCCTGCCGCCGATCCCCCTTTCACACCGAACACCACCATTCCTCCGAAACCTTTCTTCAGGTATTTTTTTGCCATACCGTGGGCGGGATCGTCGATCAGACCCGGGTACCGCACCCATTCGACCCGGGGATGATCCCGCAGGTACTCCGCCACCGCCTGCGCATTCTCACAGTGCCGCTCCATCCTCAGGGATAGTGTTTCAAGTCCCTGTAGGAAAATCCAGGCGTTGTCGGGTGATATTGAGGCCCCCAGGTTTCGCAATGCCCCTGTACGCATCCTGGTGATAAAGGGGGTATTCCCCCCTTCCCGCTCAACATCAGCCCAGACCAGGCCGTGATAACTCTCGTCGGGTCGGGTGAATCCCGGAAACTTTTCGTTTTGCCCCCAGTCGAAATTGCCCGCATCCACTACCGCTCCTCCAATGGCCGTACCATGACCGCCGATCCATTTGGTCAGGGAGTGAACCACTAGGTCCGCACCGAATTCAATCGGGCGAAGAAGGTAGGGAGAGGTGAAGGTGGAATCGACGATCAGGGGAATCCCCTTAGAGTGGGCGATATCCGCGTAACTCCGCAGATCGCAAACCTCGAGACCCGGGTTTCCTATTGTTTCCACGTAGATCGCCTTTGTTTTTTCGTTTATCACATCGTCGATTTCTGAAAAATCATTCGGCGGAACCATCTTCACGGTGATCCCGAACTCGGGAAGAATATGGGTGAACATGGTGTAAGTACCTCCGTAGAGGTTATTCACCGCCATGATTTCATCTCCCCCTCCGGCGAGATTTATAATGGAGTAGAATACCGCTGCCGTTCCTGATGCGAGGGCCAGGGCGGCACTCCCTTTATCGAGGAGGGCCAGTCTCTTTTCAAGCACCTCCTGAGTGGGGTTTCCGATCCGGCTGTAAATGTGCCCGGGTTCTTCGAGGGAAAACAATCCCGCCGCGTGATCGCTGTCCCGGAACATGTAAGCGGTGGTCCTGTAGAGGGGTACCGCCCGGGATCCTGTGTCCTGGTCTATTACCTGTCCTCCATGAAGCGCCGCGGTTTCGAAGCGTTGTATGTCTTTTTCCAATCTGTCCATAAATACCTCCTCTTATTTTTTTGTTTTGAGTGAACGGAGATCGTAGGGCGTCTCCTGGTATACGAAATAGTTAATCCAGTTGTTGAAGAGCAGATGGGCATGGGCCCTCCATGTGACTACAGGCAGTGAATCGGGATCATCATCGGGAAAATAATTGCGGGGTTTTCCAATATTCAATCCACGTTTCACATCACGCAGGTATTCGGCCTTCAGGGTATCCCGGTCATATTCGAGATGACCGGTAATAAATACCTGCCGTCCCTCCATCGCGGTCACCACACCGACCCCCGCCTCCTCCGATTCGGACAGAATGTGAAGGCCTTCTGCTTGTTCGATCTCCTCTCGCCGGACTGTGGTATGACGGGAATGGGGAGCGTAAAAAAGGTCGTCGAAACCACGAAAGAGGTGCATACCATTATGATAGACCTTGTGGGGGAAAATACCGAACATTTTTTCAGGAAGGGGATATTTTTTTACCCCGTAATGATGATAGAGCCCCGCCTGCGCCCCCCAGCATATATGCAGAGTAGAAAAGACATTGCTTTTTGAATAGTCCATCACCTGCTGAAGCTCCTGCCAGTAATCGACCTCTTCGAATTCGACTGTCTCCACCGGAGCACCGGTAATAATCAGGCCGTCGAAATACTCATTCTTTATCTCCGAATAACCCCGGTAAAACCGCTCGAGATGCTCCATCGGCGTATGCTTCGGAATATGTGATTCGGGATGCAGAAGGGTCACCTCGATCTGTAGAGAAGTGTTCCCTATCAACCTCAGTAACTGCATCTCCGTCTGCATTTTTGTGGGCATCAGGTTGAGCACCGCGATCTTCAGAGGACGAATGTCCTGGTGCATCGCACGCTCCTCCTCCATCAGGAAGATACCCTCCTTTTCCAGATCTTTACGTACCGGCAGATTATCGGGAATTTTGATCGGCATACGCCCTCCTTTCCGGTAACACAACATGTGTACCGGTTGTGGTAAAATGAGATGGCGTCGTCTTGTGCTCCAACGACGCGTATCAGCTGTACATCATCATGGGGATGAAAAAAGATGGGGTTCGCAGAGCCCTATGGCCGCGGGTGGTGATATACGATCCTGCGGTTTCTATCATATTAAAATAGTAAGGTATGATTCGAGATTTTGCAAGCCCCCGCGTTGACTCATCAAAAATCTAACCCAAAAAAAGAATTGCCTCATCGAAAA
>CAZJIN010000189.1:0-5849 GCA_964545955.1 uncultured Sediminispirochaeta sp. | reverse complement strand
GGCGTGAGGTGTATGCAATCTACAGTGATGCGGTGCGAAAAGGACGGCACGCCACACCAATCCAGAGGGGCGAGGCCGAGCAGGTGTTCAACGTGTTTCCCGTTCTTCTGAAGGGTGGAGTTAAGGATGTGCAGGCCTACGCGAAGAAGAAGGGGGTGGAGACTGTTCAGGCCTATACAGAGAGTATTATAAACTTCAATGGACTAGATGGACGGAAGTATGAGGGGGCCGGACAGATCTATCGACGATGTCTTTTGTTTCCCCTTTATCCCATGCTTTCTAAAAGTGAGATAGAGATGGTAAGCAAAGTGCTTTCGACGTTGCCCTAGATATTTGGAAAAACAGGATGGTTAGATCGATAAAAAGGGTTTTGATCATTGCAAACATGCTCAAGTCTGAGGCCGGTCCTCTGATTGAGGAGATCAGGACCTATATGTCCGGGCATGGAATCGAGACGGTGGTATTCGGTTTCAGGGGCAAACCCGAGATCCCCGACATCGAAGATATTGACTTCGTCTTTTCTCTCGGAGGAGACGGGACTGTTCTGTTCAGTTCCAGGATAGTGGAGAGTCGGGGGATCCCGATCCTCGCGCTGAATCTAGGGGCTTTTGGTTTTATCACTGAGATATCAAAACATGAATGGGTTTCCGCCTTCGAGAGATTTATGGGAGGCGAGGTCGGTCTTTCACGCAGGATAATGCTGAAGGTGATGGTCGAAAGGGGAGGGAAAAGGCTCGCGATTTTCCGGGGTCTGAATGACGCGGTGATCAGCGGGAGCGGAATCTCTAAGATTGTGCGTTTGAATGTGACTCTCAACAAAACATCCCTGGGACAGTATCGGGCGGATGGGATCATTGTAGCTACCCCCACCGGATCCACCGCGTACAGCGTGGCGGCGGGGGGGCCTATCCTGGACCCGGAGATCGAGGCATTTATTCTCAATCCAATCTGCCCTTTTACCCTGAGCAATCGACCGATTGTGGTGTCGGGGAATGATGTGATTTTTGTGAATGTCGAACCTGAACAGAGGGGGGAAATCATTCTGTCGATAGACGGACAAGAGGTGATTCCCCTTGAAAAGGACGACAATATCATTTTTGAAAAATCCCACAGTAAAGCACTACTGGTCAGATCGGACAGGCGGAACTTTTACGAGGTATTGCGTTCAAAACTCAACTGGTCCGGGGGCTCTGATGCTTGAAGAGTTGACTGTAAGGAACTACGCTCTGATCGATTCCCTGGAACTCCATTTCTGTAACGGATTGAATATCCTTTCCGGTGAGACCGGGGCTGGTAAGTCGATTGTCGTCGGCGCGCTCGGGCTTCTGCTGGGAGATCGTAGCGACAGCAGCGTCATCCGCAGTGGAGCTGAAGAGGCGGAGGTCAGCTGTATTATCAGACCCGGACAAAATAAGGACGCCCTTCAATGGCTTGAGGAACGTGAGATTGAACTTGAGGATTCCACGGTTCTCCTGCGACGGACTTTGAAATCCAGTGGAAAGGGATCGAGTTTTATCCAGTCAACAAGGGTGACGCGAAAAGACCTCGCGGAATTTACCTCCTTTCTCATCGACATGCATGGACAACATGAACACCAGTCTCTTCTTTCGATAGAGAACCATCGGAAACTCCTGGACCAATACGCGGGGAACGGAGAGCTTGCCGCTTCTCTGTACAGGAATTTCTATCAGCTGAGCAAATTTAAACAGGAAATGGAAGAGCTTCAGAAATCTGAGCAGGAACTGTTGAGAGAAAGGGATCTTCTTGATTATGCAATAAAAGAGATAGACGAAGCGAATTTAAATACCGTGGAGGAGTCTGAGCTCGTACAGGAGCGAAAAATTCTAAATCAACACGAAAAGCTTTTCGATCTTTTTCATCGTTGTTTTGAGAATCTTTCGGAAACGGGCGGCGGGGCTCTTGCAGGGCTTCGTGAAGCGCGGCGGGAAATTGAACAGATTGCCGAAATCATGAACAGCCTCAAGGGGCATCAGGAACGACTTGACAATGCTTTTTACGAAATTGAAGATATTCTTGAGACCTTGAAGGGAAAACAGGAGGAGCTCCATTTTTCCCCGGGCCGTCTTGATGAGGTGGAGGAACGGCTGCAGCAGATCCGTCGTCTTGAAAAAAAGTACGGCAACTCCGTCGAGGATGTTTTGAAGTACCGTGAAGAGTCGATTGAAAAAATGAACTCGATGGAGAATCGCGAGGAGTATCAAGCCGATCTGAGCAGGAGAATAAGGGAACTCGAGGAAAAGGTGTTCGAAGAAGCACGGGATTTGTCGGCGAAAAGGAAAAAAGCCGCGGAGGAGTTGAGAAAGAAGGTTGAAACGGTACTGCATACCCTGGGAATGCAGCACTCCGTGTTCGAGATAGCGACCAGCTATCGTGAGGGTAAAAACGGAAAGCCCACCTGTGGACCCCACGGTTTTGATCGAATAGAGTTTCTGATTTCTCCAAACCGGGGAGAACCCCTGCGCCCATTAAGGGAAATTGCCAGCGGCGGGGAAATATCAAGAATCATGCTTGCGGTAAAAACGGTATTTGTCCGTACCGATAAGATTGATTCGCTTGTATTTGATGAAATCGATACCGGTATTGGCGGAGAGGTTGCCCTGGCTATTGGTGAACACCTGGCAAAGTTAGGTGAACATAAACAAATTCTCTGTATTACCCATCTTGCATCAATAGCGGTTCGTGCCGATATTCATTTTAGGGTACTTAAATATGAGCAAAATGGGCGGACTTTGACAGGGGTCGAATCGGTAAGCGATGATTTGAGGGTTGAGGAGATCGCCAGAATGCTTGCCGGGGACAAAGAGAATGAGGCATCCCGAAAGCATGCCCTGGAGCTGCTGGAGAGATTTCATGCCAGGTAAAACCGGTACGGTTGAACGGGCGATTCTGCGAAGGGGAGATAGGGGAAGGAGAAGGCCGTGGCAAAGGTAAGCAACGAAGCAAAACAACGTTATTACGAAAAAATTAAGGAATACAAGAGCAAAGTAGAGAAAATTCAGCAACACGAGAAGGGTATTCTCTCCACAATCAATGATGAAGAGGAAGGTCAGGCCTATAAACGTCTTCTCCTTGCGGAGGAGAGCCTCAATATGGTCTCTTATTATCTCCTAATGAACGAGTTGTCCCTTTCTCTTCTGGGTATCAAGAACGAAGGCTTTTTAAATGAGGCACGTAAAACCTGCTACAAATCAATCATTTACCTTGAAGAAATAGTGACAAGCTATATCGATGTTCCCTATTCAGAGTATGAGAAAAAACTTGAGGCCATCGTCGAATTCGGTTACAAGGAGAGGTGGGACCTGTTAAGTAAACTTGGGTTTTCTATAGATTCTCTCAAGGAAAGCTATGGTGTAAACTCAAAATGGAAGTGGTCTTTTGTCGAGATCGAAGGACGTTTTGCGACAATTTCAAAAAACATGCTCAACCTTAAGGAAGTTTTTGCGCAACTCGATCCGAGGTTTGAGGGATACAAGGTGTTTACCGCTCATATAAAAATGGTAAAAAACCTTCTCGAGGAAGCCGCGAATAATTATCGACAGAAGTACGAACTTTCCACTTCAAGACTGGAAGATTTTAAGCTGGCTATAAGATACCTGGCTGCATTGAGACGTTTGCACATGCTTCTCGGAGAGTCCTCCGAGAGCGAGGTAATAAAGAAAAAGATCGAGGTCTGGAAGGCGAAGATGGAAGCCGACAGTAAAAATCGAGAAAAGAACAAAAACGATAAATGAGATAAGGGTTTTACATGAAGCGAATTTTTCTTAGAATGCTCACGGTTATTTTCCTGATTTTCTATGTGATCCTCGCGAGCAGACCGATCTATCCCGGTACGGCCATGGTTCAAAGGTGGAGTATCGATGTCGTGGCGGAAGCTGATATGGAAAAAGAGGTAAAGGAAGGCTGGGTTCCCTTTCTGGTTAAGGATTTTTTCGGCTATGCCGATCCGTCGGGAGAGGAGACCTTTTCCGTCCCCCTTCAAGCCGGAGTTGCCCTGGGTTCGGCTACTTATTGCAGTTATGATCAAATGGGCAATAATCTTGTAATCAATGATCCCTTTCGGGATATGCTTTACCCCGTCGACGTTGCCCCGGGATATCCCCATTGGAAAGGGGGTCTTTATTTTGTACCCTCCCATGATATGACAGGAGTCTCCGTTTTGAACGGGGAGGGGGACGCCCTCTTTACCTCCCGGTTTGCCACCTTGCTTACTTCTCTGGATTGTGGGGACAAGTTGATAGGTTTCGGCTTATTGAATGGTGAGGCCCACCTGTCTAACCTTCAGGGAGATACCCTAGAAATATTGGAACCGGGGGGCAGCAGAATAGATGCCGTGTACGGAATCGCCGTATCAAAGAAGGATGCCTTTGTCGCCATTGTCCATGGAATAGACCCTCAGATCGTGTCCCTCTATAGGGCGCAGGATGATACCTTCAGAAGGGTAAAAAGTTTTACCCTTCGTGACGCGGTACGTTCACAGGTCGTGATGGGTTTTTCAGGGGATGGGCGATCGTGCCTGGTCAAATCTATCGACGGCTTCGAACTTATTGGTACCCTTGAGCCATACACGAGACGGCAGGTCCCGCTGAAGGGGGAGCTTGTGGATTATCTGTTCTCGGCGGACGGGAAAAATCTTTTTGTTCTTTCCCGAGAAGGGGAGGGCAGTGTTTTGTACAGGTATACGCGTAAGGGGCATCCGATGGGAGAGGAGCATTTCAAGGGAACGGGAACCTGGTTGGAAGAAGAAAAGGGTACGGTTTTTCTAGGGGTCGACAATACGTTGACGCGAATAGATGTACTACGGGAAGAACTATGAAGAGGATAAAGTCACTTGGTCTAGTTCTGGTTGCGGCGCTACTTTTTTTCGGAACACCGATTTCCCTTTTCAGTTTCGAGTGGCCCCTGGAAAAAACCGAGATTGTGGCTACCTTTGGAGAGAACCGTCATGGTGATTTTCTAAAGGGAATTGAAGTCGTGGGATCACAAAAGGGAATTACACCTGTAGAACAGGGTGAGATTATTTTTCACACTCAAGCAGGGACAAATTTACCTCACCGCCTTCACACCGGCCTTGGAAATATGGTGGTTCTGCAACATGAGAGGGGTATTCGTTCGGTGTACGGACACCTCGAATCACCGGTCAAGCATGAGCCTTTGTTCGCGCGGGCGGGGGAGATATTTGGTCAAACAGGAAGCAGCGGAATTGTGGATGGTCCTTTTCTCTATCTGCAGATCATCGACAGTGAGGTTTCAAGATTTGTAAATCCGCTCCTGTCCCTCCCGATTTTTTCGGATGATGCAGAACCGTTTATTGAGCGGATAGTGCTTGAAAAGGAGGATCGTCTCTTTGTTCTCGGTTCGGGAACGGTAGTTCCGAAGGGGACCTATATCCTCAGAGTCATGACCTATGACACCAGTTCGGCCCTCAGTTCATTTCGTCCGATGGCGCCGTATTCCATTAAAATCTATATAAATGGTGAAGAAAAGCAAGGTATCAGCTTTGAGTCCATTGCGGTGAGTGACGGAAAAGCAGTTCCCGCCGGGAGGACCGATTTGAATTTTAATCGGCTCTATGACGACAAGTGGGAGATGGTCCCCGGGGAGATCACTCTCCACACAGGAGAGGTTCTTCTTGAGGTTGTGGTTTCCGATTTCAACGGGAACGAAACAGTCAGGGATACCCGCATCGTAGTTATACCCGAATGAAAACATTTTCGAAGCCCCCCCGGGAAAACACCTATCGCCCCGTGGTGTGCCCCGTATGCGGGGATGAAGAGATCCTTCCAAAATGGTCCCTTCCTGGGTATTCATTTTCCCGTTGCAAAACCTGC
>CAZJIN010000188.1:0-5864 GCA_964545955.1 uncultured Sediminispirochaeta sp. | reverse complement strand
TGGGATGCTATCAGTCCCCGACTTGTGTGGAGCCTCCTGTCGGCACCGACGAACCTGACCTTAGACTCCGTCCATTGCTTGATGATGGTTCCTTCGAAGGTGAACTCGGAGAAACGCGCAGTGTTACCCTGATGTCTGCCCAGAAGATAGAAAGGGTTGTTCTCTGTGGTCTCGGACCTCGGGAGGCTCTGACTCTAGAGGGACTGAGAAAGGCTGTACATGGGGCTATTCGGGAATCGAAGCATATCAAAGCGCGAAAGCTCCTGTTCAACCTTATCGGGTACGGCTCTGAAGTGGCGAATTCAGATATAGCGCGGTTAATTCCTGAGATCGCCCTGCTTTCGATGTACAAATTCGATCGCTACAAGACTGAGAAAAAGCCTGAATCCATAGAAACCATTGACCTGTATTGCGGAGAGGAGCCGTCCGCGGAGGTGGTGTCGGGCTTTCGGGAGGGTCTCATCCTCGCCGGGGCGACATCAGCGGCACGGGACCTGGTGAATGAACCCTCAAATATCCTTACTCCCGAGGAGTTTTCCCGCAGGATCAAAAAAGTAGGGGAGGAGAGCGACTTCTCGGTGGATGTATTGGATGAAAAGCAGATTGACACCCTGGGAATGAAGGCCTTTCTTGAAGTCGCGCGGGGATCCGACAATCCTCCCCGACTGATTGTAATGCGATACCGGGGAGACGGGGATGAGGGTACTCCAACGATCGGACTTGTCGGAAAGGGGCTCACCTACGATTCCGGAGGTTTGTCCATCAAGACAAACGACGGAATGGTCACCATGAAGCGGGATATGGGTGGTGCCGCGGCGGTGATCGGCGCTGTTTCCGCCATAGCCCGTTTGAAGCTCAAGGCCAACGTGGTTGGTGTGATAGCCGCCTGTGAGAACATGATTTCCGGGCGTTCCTTTCGCCCGGGGGACATCATCGGTTCCATGGCGGGGAAAAGCATCTACGTGGGAAGTACCGATGCCGAAGGGCGATTGACCCTTGTTGACGCGATCCACTACGCCATTGAGAAGGAAGGTGTTTCGCGGATCGTGGACCTGGCCACCCTGACGGGTGCGGCAACACAAGCCCTGGGGTATGCCGCGGACGTGGTAGTTTCCAACAACGATGAGTTTTATTCCATCCTTGAGAAGGCGTCGATCCTGTCGGGGGAAAAGAAATGGAGAATGCCGATTTTCGATGAATACAGGGAGTTGATAAAGTCGGATATCGCCGACCTGACCAATTCCGCCGGAAAACCCGGGGCCATCACCGCGGGGATGTTTATCGGAGAGTTTGTGCAGGACCGTCCGTGGGTCCATATTGATATCGCTCCTTCCGCCTGGGTTGATGAAAACAAGGATTATCGGTCCAAAGGCGGCACCGGCAGTGGGGTGAGAAGCCTCTATTACCTGGTGAAGGAATTGAGTCTGGAAGAGGGCTGAGAGCTTCGGCTCTGAAAGGGAAAAACAAAAACTACAGGTGAGTACCTGTTCTGTTACAGGAAGGTGGGAATGGTAAAATTTTTAATCCGTCGGACGCTACAGATGGTTACCGTATTGTTGATCGTTTCAGTCATAGTATTTGTTATGACCAGCGTGATCGGGAACCCCGTGTACAATATGCTTCCCCAGGATGCCAGTGAAGCACAGATCAAAGAGGTGGTGGAGAAGCTGGGGCTGGACCAGCCGATCTACGTGCAGTACTGGATCTTTTTGAAAAACGCCCTCAGGGGGGAATTCGGACAGTCGTACGCACATTTTGTGCCGGCCCTCGGGCTTATTATCAGTAAATTCCCCGCCACCATAGAGATAGTACTGGTGGCGATGACCCTGACGGTGGTGCTCGGTATTTCGCTGGGGGTCTTCGCCGGGGCAAAACCGAAGAGCAAAATCAGTAAGTTGATAATGTTCGGATCCCTGGCCGGGATATCCCTGCCTTCGTTTTTTATGGGAATGGTGTATATTTTTGTCTTTGCGGTGACTCTCCACTGGTTGCCGGTGTCCGGAAGGGGGGAGATCGGAACTATTCTTGGCATACGGACAAGCCTGGCAACCCTTAACGGGTGGAGGCATATTATTCTTCCTTCGATCACCCTCGCCCTGGTAAATATAGCCACCATTATCAGGCTCGTGCGGGCGGGGATGATGGAAACCATGCGGCAGGATTTTATTAAATTCGCCCGGGCGAAGGGGGTTGCCGCCCGAAAGGTTTTGTATGGGCATGCCCTGAAGAATATTCTAATTCCGGTGGTTACCATCTTTGGTTTACAGCTGGGGGAGCTCATTGCCTTCACCACTATTACCGAGACGATTTTTGCCTGGCCCGGGATGGGAAAGTTGTTGATCGACTCTATCACCAGTCTTGATCGTCCCATCATATCGGCATATCTGCTGTTTGTGGCGGTACTGTTCGTGGTCATCAATTTCGTGGTTGATGTGCTGTATACGTTTATCGATCCGAGAATAGATATCAATTCATAAAGGAAGGCAGAATTTTGGCAACAGTAGCGAAAAGCAGAGGGCTTCAGGCCGTTTTACAATCTGAATTTTTTCACAATTACAAAAAATCTCCGGTCGCGATCATCTCCACGGTCGTGCTCGTGTCAATAATTCTCACCGCGATATTCGGGCCTCAATTCACCGTACAAAATCCCTATGATCTCGGTAGTCTAAACCTGAGCGAGTCCTACAAACCGCCGGCCTGGATGGACGGGGGGGATCTCAAGTTTATCCTCGGTACGGACCAGAACGGACGCGATATACTGAGTGCGATAATCTACGGGAGCCGGGTTTCTCTCTATATCGGTATCGTGGGGGTTCTGCTCACCTCTCTGGTGGGTATCACCCTGGGACTGATTGCCGGGTATTTCGGGGGAAAATTCGACATCATTATTATGCGAATCGCCGATATACAGCTCGCCTTCCCGAGTATGCTGATAGCCCTTTTTCTCATGGGCATCAGCGGTCCGAGTATACGGAACATACTGATAGCGCTCACCCTGATCGGCTGGGTCAGGTACACCCGTATCGTGCGGGGCGAGGTTTTGTCGGTGAGGGAGAAGGAGTATGTGGAGGCGGCGAAGGTAATTGGTTTTTCCAATGCCGTAATTATTTTGAAACAGATCCTACCGAACGTGCTGACTTCGATAATCGTAGTTTCAACCCTGCGGGTCGGTTCTTTTATCATGATTGAAGCAACTCTTAGCTTTCTCGGGGTGGGGGTCCCGATCAGTTCACCCTCTCTCGGAATGTTGTGCAGCGACGGGTTCAAGGTCCTGTACAGTGGTCTGTGGTGGGTTTCGATTTTTCCCGGGCTTTACATCGTGATCATTGTGTTCGCGGTGAACCTTCTGGGTGATTTTTTACGGGATGAACTGAATCCAAAACTGAAATAATGGGGCGGACAATGGAAGAGAAAAATAAAATACTGGAAGTCAAAAACCTTAAAACCTATTTTCATACCTTTCAAGGGGTGGTGAAGGCCGTCGATGATGTCAGTTTTGATCTGTACGAGGGCGAAATGCTTGGAATAGTAGGTGAATCGGGGGGGGGGAAATCCATAACTGGTTTCTCAATCATCAACCTGATCGAGGAGCCGGGCAGAATTGAACACGGGGAGATTAATTTCGAAGGAAAAAACATCGTAAAACAGACCGAATTTGAGCTGAACAAAATCCGGGGGAAAAAAATATCCATGATTTTTCAGGACCCGATGACTTCCCTGAACCCGGTGTATACGATTGGAAAACAGCTTGAGGAGGTCCTCATACTTCATGAAAATCTGTCAAAAAACGAACGTCATCGGAGGTGCGTGGAGCTTTTGCAATCCGTGGGTATTTCGAATGCCGAGAAGAGGTTGAAAAACTACCCCCACGAGTTCAGTGGCGGTATGAGACAACGGGTGGTCATCGCGATCGCCCTTGCATCGCGGCCAAAAATCATCATCGCCGATGAACCGACGACCGCCCTGGATGTGACTATCCAGGCACAGATACTGAAGCTGATGCAGAGAATAGTAGCCGAGAACAACTGTGCCCTGATATTGATCACCCATGATCTCGCGGTAATTGCCGAGATGGCAAACCGGGTGAATGTGATGTACTGTGGGAAAATCGTAGAGACGGGCAACACAAAGGATATTATCAACAACTATGCCCATCCCTACACGGAGGGGCTGATAGGTTCCATTCCCAGTTCTGAAAAGGACAAGGAGCGTCTCACCACCATCAAGGGGGTCGTGCCCAATATGTTTGATTTGCCCGAGGGCTGTAAATTTGCGCCGCGTTGTAAGTACAGTCGTGATGTCTGTTTCGAGAAGGAACCGGAGATGACGGATATTGAAGGAGCCCATAGGGTCGCCTGTTTTTTTCCACTACGAGAGGCGGTTAAATAGATGAATGCAATGCTTGAAGTCAGTAACCTTAAACAGGAATTTCACCTTACAAAAACATTTCTTGATTCATTGAAGGTGAAGAATAATCGAATTGTTCGTGAAAAAAAGATTGTTCACGCGGTGAACAATATTAATTTTTCCGTGAAGCACGGGGAAACCTTCAGCCTGGTGGGAGAGTCGGGTTGCGGTAAGTCGACTACCGCCAGAACGGTCATCAAAATCCTCGAGCCCAAGGCCGGTAAGATCGTGTTTGACGGAACGGATATCACGAGCTTCAGCAGGAAACAGATCCTGCCCTTCCGAAAGAAGATGCAGATGATTTTCCAGGATCCCTATGCCTCATTAAATCCGCGGGAGAGGGTCATCGATATTGTGACCGCACCGATGAGATTGCACAAGATGGCGGAAAATCATGAAGATGCCCTTGCCCAGGGGATCGAAATTCTGAGGAGGGTCGGAATTCGGGAGGAGCAGATATCCCGGTTCCCCCACCAGTTCAGCGGAGGCCAACGCCAGCGAATAGGTATCGCCCGTGCCCTGGCGGTGAGACCCTCCTTTATCGTTGCGGATGAGCCGGTTTCCGCCCTGGATGTGTCGATACAGGCCCAGATTCTAAATCTCATGATGGACCTGCAAGAGGAATTCCATTTTTCCTATCTCTTTATTGCCCATGATCTGTCGGTGGTTCGCCACATTAGTAACGATATCGGTGTTATGTACCTTGGCCGGATCGTTGAGATGGGCTCGAAGAAGCAGATCTTTGAACACCCGAAGCACCCCTATACCGAGGCGTTACTTTCCTCGACACCCAGGATCACCGGGGACAATTTGATAAATTCAAAACCTCTGGAGGGGGAGATCCCAAGTCCGGTGGACCTGCCCGGGGGCTGCTACTTCCATGAGCGCTGTCCCTACAGGAAACCCATCTGTAACGAGGTGTTGCCCGAGGAGAAAGAGGTCGAACCGGGGCACAAAGTCAGCTGCCATCTCTATTGAGCGCTGTGGGTGTACCGGCTGCATGGATTTACATAAGGAGCTATTATTTTGAAGTTGAACGCTAGGCCTATAGAAAAACTGGGACCTAGGCTCTCCGGCATAGAGCCGATATCCCTCCGGGAACGGGAGGACCGCGTGCACAAGGTGCGGGTTCTGATGGAGGAGCACAACCTGGAAGCGGTACTTCTGGATGCCGGTTCAAGTCTCTTTTACTTCACCGGCGTCAGCTGGTCCCGGAGCGAAAGAACCACTGTCGCGGTAATTCCCGCCCGGGGAGAAATCGCCTACGTGTGCCCCTCCTTTGAAGCTGATCGTCTGGGGGAGATGATTCTTTTCGGAAGCGATATTTACCGATGGGAGGAGGATGAGAGCCCCTATGAACGGATTGCTTGTCTGTTCCGTGATCGGGGAATACTGTCCGGAAGGGTCGGAATCGATGGGGACGCGCGATTTTTTCTCTTCGACGGTATCAGAACTGC
>CAZJIN010000187.1:4623-5876 GCA_964545955.1 uncultured Sediminispirochaeta sp. | reverse complement strand
CCTTCACCTCGAGCACTTTGACCCGTTCGATCGCGAGGCCTTCCTTCGAGACCCCGTCGAGGTCAGGGGGGTGCTCTATCCGAAAGGGTATAGTGGGGGACGGGAATGAAAAAAATGTGTATACTACAAAAGCATATGCCGTCCCCCGCATACATTTCTTTTAAGAGGTACTATCGTTGAATACATCAAACACCAGGCATGTCTGGATAGTCCGCCACGGGATGAGGGTGGATTTTGCCTATCCGGAATGGGTCGAAACCGCACAAAACCCCTATAACCCACCCCTCGCGCCGGTGGGTCTTACCCAGGGCCGCGAGACCGCTCTCAGGCTCAAGGATGAGCAAATCGACGCTGTTTTTGTCTCCCCCTTCTTGAGGACCCTGCAGACCGCTCATCTTATCGCCGAGAAGAAGTCCCTTCCCCTGTACGTGGAACCGGGTTTTTCCGAATTCTTAAAAAAAGGTGAGTTTCCCCACATGCCGGATGTATATGATCCCGATGTATGGAAAAAAGAGTTTCCCCTGATCAACTATGACTATACCCCGGCTTCATCTTCCAAGTATCCCGAGACTCATCACCACCTCGACCTCCGCATCGACCAGACCATGGCCAAACTGCTCGATTCCTCTTACACCCATCTACTGATCGTGAGCCACGGCTCACCCATCAAATCTCTCTACCGCTATTTCAACGTTCACGAACCTGTGGATTATCAGCCCATGTGTTCGGTAAGCCGGTTCGACCTGGAGGATGGAAAATGGAACATGGCCGTCGACGGTGACTCATCCCATTTAAGTGTCGCCGACACCACCGGTAAGGCCTTCTACGCGGACCTGGAAAAAAACCGTACCCCCTGAATCCTCGCTTTCCCGTGTGTGGTACCGGGTTTCTTTTTAATATATTTTTTCTCTCATCCTTGAAGCACGGATACACTTTTCGCCCTCCTGTTAGATAGAGGCTTGTCGTATGACCGGCTTTGTCTTACACTATCTATATGGAGACCAACGTGAACTTTTTGATGGAATCAATCGAACACGAAATGGGCGAAGCCTTTGAGGTGAAGAACCGTGATTCCCTCCGCCGATGCGCCCTCCTCCTGGCCGAAAACATGGTTACCAGAGCGGAATACACCGCCGAGACCGGCACCATCCACGAGGATATCCGGGAAATACTGACCGAGATGAGGGTGAGATTCGATGCAAGCGATAAGAAATTTGAGATGCTCCACGAAGAGATGAACTCAAGATTCGACG
>CAZJIN010000187.1:0-4523 GCA_964545955.1 uncultured Sediminispirochaeta sp. | reverse complement strand
GCCCTCCTCCTGGCTGAAAACATGGTTACCAGGGCGGAATACACCGCCGAGACCGGCACCCTCCACGAGGACATCCGGGAAATACTGACCGAGATGAGGCTTCGATTCGATGCTGGCGACAAAAAATTCGATCTGTTACACGAAGAGATGAACGCCAGATTTGAGGCTAATGATAAACGCTTTGACGATATGAACAAACGCTTCGACCAGATGGTCCGCTTAACCGGCCTTGGAATAACCGCCCTCGCACTCTTGATCACGGTGTTTAATTTCATATAACCCTGGCACTATCAACCCCAATCCCAACCACCCATCGCCCATCGCCCATCGCCGGCCCATGATATCCTTCCATCCCTTCCGGTGCAAAAAAAAACCGCCCGGAAGTCGCATAACAACCCCGGGCGGAAAGATTCAAACAGAAGAGTTAGAACTTTGCGTAAAACTTAAGTTGTCCTACGATAGTGTTCAAAGCAGTGCTATTTTCACCCCAAATTGGATACGTGTATCCAAGTTTTACTTCCATCGGTAATAAAAATTTCTGGACAAAGGCCGAAACACTTGGACTTACTTTAAGTATTTTAGTTGCTGTGTTTTCTCTCTCTACATCATCTGCTTCAACAGCAGGGGTCATTACATAAGTGACTGGAATACCAGTACTTAGTTCAATACCATCAGCTACCATAGTTGCATAATGAGGCTCAATTTCAAGAGTTAGTTCGTAACCATAGTTGATTTCATCAGCTATTGGGTTTATCGGTACTAAAGGATTCAACGAGTTCAATGTAGACGTTGCCTGAAAAGCAGTCTGCTCTTCAAGATCATCCTCACCATTTTTGGGTAAGAAATACTTGAATTCAGAATAAAGATTCAAATAAAAGCTTTTATTCATCACATAGTCGGCATAAAACCTGCCGCCAAATCCAAAAACATTATCAGCGGGCAGAGCATTATATTCTGTAGTATTACTACCTAACGCACCACTTGTTTGGGCATAAACCACATGATCTGCAGCATTTCCACCTTCTTCTTCAGCATCATAGCCATAAGCCATGGGAACCATAACACCGGGAGCAAAGGCTACCCTGATTTTGTCTGATTTCGAAGGGGCATTCGGACCTACAAACTGCATTTTCGCTCCTACAAAAGCCTCAAAGATGCCATTTGCCGTTTGATAATCCTTGTCTTCAAAGCTGGAAGATACGTTGTACCCAGGTGCCCACTGGATAGCTGCACTTATCCAGTCATTCACACCATATTCAAAAGCGGCGCCGATATTGAAAAAAGACTGATCTCCAGCAAGATCCACTTTCTCACCGTCAGCATCAAAAGCCTCACTCGCAAAGCTATAGCTAGGTGCTATATATGTCCTCAATACCCCAGCGGGAAGGACTTTGGCGTCGTCTGCGAATGCGGGCATTACGAGGGCCAGCATTACCAGTAGCAAAACTAATTTTTTCATTACACGCTCCTTATTTTCTGTGGCCATTTCGGCCTCTTTATTTATCGCTGCACACGGCAGCGTGTCGGACTACATTAATGCAACACCTTTCTTTCAAGATGGTTACACCAAATTTATCGGTCAGTGACCGATTATAGCACACACTTTATGGGTATGGAAACAGAGGGAGTACGTTAAAAGTGCTAAAACTACGTGAGTGCCGGTTTTTGAGTTAATTTAACCTCCTTCAATCAACTTTTTTAGAAACCACTAAAAAAAACAGGTCTATCAATCTGAACAGGCTTTATGTCCTTATATTGAAAAAACATAGGAACAGAGGCTCCGCCGTTTTTTCTTTTTTTGGTGGACTTCTGGTATAATTTTACCCGGTTTGACTTAGAAGTCAAATTCTTTATGAAAAAAGTAAGCTCCCGCCCTCGGTCCAGCTCCTGCAGATGAGGGTTCCCTTCGGTATCCGGGAAGACTCCGTCTCAAATCGACCCTCGCGGATATCAGGGGCGGCGTACCAGAGGGGGATCATTCCTGCCGCATAGGCGCCGGCGCAGTCTACGGTGGTGAGGTTGCCCGCGTAGGCGGCATGATCGGGGAATACACCCATCCGCTTCAGGGCGACCTCGTAGAGGAGGGGGTCGGGTTTGCGTATGCCGTAGTCCGCCGAGGCCATGACGAACTCGAAGAAGTGGTCGAGACCCTGGAGGCGAAGTTCCCGTTCGAGGATCATTCCCCGAAAGGAAGTGTTGCTGATCACGGCCATGCGAACACCCCGATCACGACAGAGGGCCAAAAAGGATTCCAGTCCTGATTCCGGTTCCATGCTGAGAGCGTTGGACCAGTACGTCCATTCAAGCTCGTCATCGTCGATGCTGAAGGTGATACCGAACTTACCGTAGAGGAGACGGTGAAAATCTACCTGGCGGTATTCGAGCTTGTTACGGGCACAGAGGGTTTCGAAGCGAAAATCGAGGCCACGACCGAACTCGGCGAGGGATTCCACCAGGGAAGAAAAATTTTCGTCGGGAAGTGTATCCTTCTCAGCATGATTCAATACGGCCTCGATACCCTGGGTTCTACCGCGCCCCAGGATCCTCATCAGGGTGTCGCCGTAGTCGAAGAGCAAAGCTTCAGGGTGTGTCGTTCTTGTCATGATCACCTCCGGGGGAAGTTTGACCGAGAAAGAGAAGATTTTCAATCCCGTGGCGACCCGGACAAAAGGGCATGTACGGGAGGAAACATCCTAGAAACGGCTTACTTTTTTTGTAAAGAAAGGTATACTTCCCCCTATCACAGGAGGGAATCATGTATGTAGTCGGATTCAACGGGAGCGCGCGGCGGGACGGGAATACCGCTTTTTTTATTGAAAAAACCTTCGAGCCTATCCGCGTGGCAGGAATAGAGTGCGAGATGGTGCAACTCGCGGGACAGGTGGTTCGTGGTTGTACCGCATGCCTGGGATGCCGTGAAGAGGGCAACGATCGCTGTGTGCAGACCGAGGATATTGTCAACGACTGTATCGATCGGATGGAGCGGGCCGACGCTATTATTATCGGATCTCCGGTTTACTTTTCCGATATCACCGCCGAGACCAAGGCACTCATCGACCGGGCGGGTTACGTGACCCGGGGCAACGACACAAGCCTCAGCCGCAAGGTGGGAGCCGGAATCGCCGTCGCACGCAGGGCGGGGACGGTGCATGCGCTTCAGTCGATCAATCAGTTTTTTTTCATTAACGACATGGTCGTTCCAGGATCGACCTACTGGAATATGGCCCTGGCCAGAGACCTTGGAGACGGGGCAAAAGACGAAGAGGGGATCAGAACGATGTACCGTTTGGGTGAAAACATCGCCTGGCTGCTTGAGAAATTGAACTCTTGAACCCCGGGGGAATTTCACTCTTCAAAAATCTGCATTTTTCTAAATATCTGTGTTGATAGAATCCTACGGGAGTTGTACACTCTAATCGTGGGAGAACTTGAGAAAAAAATAAGCGGAGACTGGTACGAAATACGCAGGGCCCTGGACGAACCCGACACACTGGTGGATCAACTCGAAATAACACCGGAGGAGTTTCGGGAAGCGGCGGAAAAACTCCGTTTCGCCATCGATGAAGGGATAGTGGAATACAAGCGCGACCTCCTTCACACCGTGATGACCCCTTTGAAGTCACTCAGATGGGACAGCAAGGCCATTACCGATCTGGAAAAATCTGTGCGCCAGTCCGCCGTCGGAGTACTCACCCCGGCGGTGCAGAGGCTTTTTGCCCTTGGGATGCTGAGACTCTACAATCTAAAAAATGAAAACCAGGAAGAACCGCCCGCGATTCAGGAAACCGAAGAGAAGGACACACCGGACATCAAGACTATTGTCGCCGAGGTACAGGAGATAGTCAAAGAGAGACCTGAGCTGCGTACTCACCAGGAAGTCAAGCGCATCATGATGCAGCTAAAGAATTACAATACCGAGCTTGAAAAAATGAAGTCCCTCGCCCCAAATATCCCCCGTGAAAAGCAGGAGGGCTTCAAGAAAAACTTCAATGAGATTTTTTCGGATATCACCGAAAAAATCCAGAATGCCTACCGATCTCTCATCAGGGAAGAACTCACGGAACCGAAGCAGGTCGAAAACCTGCCGATCTTAAAGCGTTATGATTTTTATGGAATGGAAAAAATGTATCGCGAGCAGATCGCCAATGCCGCCAGGATCCATTCAACCATTCGTTTCGCCGAGAAGGAACGCTTCCAGATGAGGGAAGTCCTGGTTGAACTTGCCGCGGGAGAACCCTTCTACGACGGATTATTAAAAAGGGAACTCGAAGAATACCGACATCTCGCTCCCTTCGGCAAGGACCACATGAAGATCAGCAGGGCCTTTGGAGAACAGATCGGCCGATACTTCGACCGTTACGCCGAGTGGCTCAAGCGCTGAGGTCGGTCGATGTTACGAAAGGATATTACAGAATATCGCCGCGCCCCCGTTTTTTAAGCTCCTCCACCACCTGCTTCACCTGTTGGCCTGCTCCCTTTTTTGCGATGAGCACAGCCCCGTTTTTTACCACGACCATGAGATC
>CAZJIN010000186.1:0-5876 GCA_964545955.1 uncultured Sediminispirochaeta sp. | reverse complement strand
CGATCTTTCAATTATTTTTCGCCCAAGGACCCATCCGCTTCTGACGCCCTTTGAAACCTCCCGTGGAATCAGACATATCTGGACCACCTTCAGCGCCGACCAGGTGGACCTCAACTTTGCCGACCCCGCGGTACTCCTGGAGATGGTGAGGGTTATGCTGTTTCACATTATTCAGGGTATACAGATCATCCGGCTCGACGCGATTGCCTTCCTGTGGAAGGAAATCGGTCATCCGAGCATTCACCACGAGAAAACCCACGGGGTGGTTAAACTTTTTCGCGCGATTCTGGAACAGATAGCCCCCTGGGTGGTGATCATCACCGAGACCAACGTCCCTCACCGGGAAAACATCAGCTACTTCGGCAACATGGATGATGAGGCCCATATGGTCTACCAGTTCAGTCTCCCCCCTCTGGTGCTGGATGCCTTTCTCCGACAAGATACCGGACATCTACAGAAGTGGGCCTCGGATCTTCCCGATACCAGGGGAAAAACAACATTCTTCAACTTTCTCTCTTCTCACGACGGTATCGGTTTGCTTCCGGCACGGGGTATTCTCATGGACGAAGAGATTGACGGTCTGGTCCAGGCCACCTTCGATCGCGGGGGTTTTATCAATTACAAGGCAACTCCCGAAGGGGATATCCCCTACGAAATGAATATCACCTACTTCAACGCGATCGCCGAAAAGAACCTCGCCGACAGCGTGCGCGCGCGCAAGTTTTTGGCCAGTCAGGCGATCATGTTGACCATGCAGGGGGTGCCGGGAATCTATGTCCACAGCCTTCTTGGTTCGGAGAATTTCATCGAGGGAGTGAAACAGACGGGACAGAATCGCACTATCAACCGTGAAAAACTCTCCTTTCCCGATCTGGACAGGGAACTGAATACCCCGGGGAGCCTCCGCAACCGGATTTTCGAAGGATTCCGGTCGTTGCTCAGGGCCCGCCGGAGCACTTCAGCTTTTCACCCCGCCGGAGGAATGACGATCCTCCCGACCGAGGGGAGGGTACTGGCCTTGTTGCGGACCGCCCCCGATGGGAAGCGTGTTATCCTGGTTCTTATCAACGTATCCCCCGACATCGTGACTCTGTCTCTTCCACAAAGCCGGATTCCCGGGGAGCTGCGAACGGCTTATCATGAATTGATCCACGGGAGTTCCATGGTGGCGGTCCTGGAAAGAGATGATCTGCGGTTTCAGCTGGAGGGCTATGGAGTCTACTGGCTGGATGTATCTCCGGAGAGGTGAACGACGGGATGAACGGGACATGAAGGAATGAGCCTCAGATGTCCCTGAACTGTTTGCTTCCCCAGATTGCCGTGGTCAGGTGGCGCAGCTTTGTCTCCAGCACACTGTAGGAGTAGTACTTCAATCCCAGGTTGTAATTCGTTTCGACCATCCGGGCGATTTGATCTTTATCCTTCAAGACCTGTCGGGTGTATTCGACGGTACTGTTGCTGATGAAGTTGTCCATCTCGATCACGTCGAAACCCTTGGGCTTGATATCGTGGGAATAGATTGAATAGTTATTCACCAGGATCGGCTTGCGATGGTATATCGCCTCCAAAAAGGCGTTTCCAAAACCCTCAACGATAGACGGGTAGGTTACCAGGTCGGCACTGGGGTAAATATCGTCGAGGGTGTAGATTTTTTTTCCATCAGGTGTAGTTGAGCGGGAGTCGCCGATAATATCATCGACAAAACGGGCGTTTATCCCCAGGAGTTCCGCGTACTCCTTCACCCGGGTCTGGTATTCATAGCCCTCGTCCCCGGAAGCGTGGCTGATCACCAGGGTGGCCTTCATCTTCAGTCGCGCGACCAGCTCTATGGCGTGTTCAATTCCCTTTCGCTGAACCACCCGCGTTGGTTGAAGGATCAGCAATTCGTCATCGGGGATTGCCAGGGCTTCCCTTACGTCGCTGTTGTATTCATCCATACCGTTCGGGGGGGTCTCGAAATCCATTACGTTGGGAATCAATGTTGAGGCGATCCCCGTCCTGAGGGCAAGCTGGTTTTGGGCGGAACTGTTGATCACCACATGCTCGACATCTTTGAGATGGGGAGGATAGCAGGAGTTGAAGTAATCCCACACACAGTTGGTGAGGAAGCGTTTTCTTTCCCAGAAAAAGTCGTGATGGTGGGCGATCACCGGGATATCCGTCTCGGCGATAAGTTCGGTCAAGGCCATGCCGAGGGGGATATTGAGGGGAATCGTCAGGGTGTTCTGTGGGATGAGTAGACCAATATCGAAACGTTCTACGAATTCGTAGAGTTTATTTTTCAGGATTTGCCGGTAGTGGTGCAAGCCCTCGGTCAGTTCCTGTGGCCGGTAGGTGTTTTCAAAACTGGTCTTGTAGATTTTTATAATCTCCGGATGTTTGAAATGGGCTTCATCGACTACGAAGGACTGCTCCGGCGGTGTGTCCAGCTCTCCGGCCATGTAGTAGCACTTGTACCCGTTTCGCTCGAATACTTTCGCCCATTTCATGGTTTCCAGAGATACCCCGTCGGTTCCGGATATGCGGAAAGAGATAAAACCGACATTTTTATTCTGTTTCATACGATAAACCCCCTGGAAAAATAGTCGCTATATTGTACACTATTTCGGCATGAAAGAGTTAAAAGGCAAGAATGATTATCTTATCTGGCAAGATATTCGGCGGGAAATTCTGCTGAAAGGTTCAATTTTTGATATTTGTGAAATCCATCGAAGATCCAGTGAAGGGGTGGAGGGGAAGTTTTTTCTTCTCGACGCGCCGGACTGGGTGACCGTTGTTCCCGTGTTCGATGATCCGGAAGGGGGAGAGCGTTTTCTCATGGTGGAACAGTTCCGGCACGGCAGCGGCAAGTTGACCATCGAATTCCCCGCGGGTACGGTGGAGCGGGGAGAAGACCCCGGTTCAACCGCCGGGCGTGAGCTGCTCGAGGAGACCGGGTATCGGGCGGGTAAAATTGAGCCGATCGGTGATATTTCCCCGAATCCCGCCTTCATGAACAACCGGGTGTATTTCTACCTTGCCACGGAACTCGAAAAAGTGGGAGCGCAGTCCCTCGATGAGCATGAGCAGATCCATTGCTCGATTCATCCGGCGGAAGAGGTAAAACAGCTTATGGGGACCGGCAAGTTTGATAACGGGGTGATGCTGATGGCTCTGGAGTTCTACGATCGGAAAAAATGAGGCGCCGACCGGATTCGAACCGGTGCATAAAGGTTTTGCAGACCTCTCCCTTACCACTTGGGTACGGCGCCTTTTGTCTCACAAAACATACCAAATCTAAGGTGTATTGTCCAGTATGTGCGGGAAAAAGAAGCAAAGTGATAGCCCCTTTGTCCTCTGTATTCAGCCACCGGTGTACGATTTTGCCCTGTATGACCTCTTTTTCACACCCTACGGGCTTTTTCGTATAATGTCGTGGCTCGAAAAATCGGGATATCGTACAGAGTTTCTCAATGCCCTCGACTTCGATGACCCGGAGACCGTGACGGCTCTCGGTCCGGTGAAGCGGAAAAGCGATGGAACCGGCAAGTTTCACAGAATTCGCGTGGACCTTCCCCTCCATGTTCGGCGGATTCGACGCAGATACGGCAGGTACGGTATTCTTCCCGGGGTCCTGGAACGTCGGATTCGTGAATCCCGACCCGACCTGGTGTTGATCACCTCGCAGATGACCTACTGGTATCAGGGGGTGGGGGAAACGGTGGGCCTGGTAAAAAAATACCACCCCGGCGTACCGGTCGTGGTCGGCGGTGTGTATGCCTCCCTGTTACCCGATCACTGTCGGGAAAAAACCGGGGCCGACCACGTGGTGATAGGGGACGGCTTTGCCGCACTGCCGGGGATCCTGGAACAGTATGGTTTTCCGGTGCCGGAGCTTTCCGTGGAAGAAGCTTCTTTGCACCAGCTTAGTGATGAGGCCCGAAAAAATGAGGGGGCACGGAAGGATTCGGGGGTGATACGACTGAATACCGGCTGTCCCTACAGATGCAGGTACTGTGCCTCAGGACTTCTTGAACCCCGTTTTCTGCCCGGTGATCCTGATATCCTCCTCGATGTGATAAGAGAGATGCACGAAGGCTTGGGGATACGGAACTTCGCCTTCTATGACGATGCCCTACTGGTTCACAAGGAGCGGGTTTTACAGCCCCTTCTGGAAGGGGTGATTCGTCTGAAGCTGCATCTGAGATTCTACACCCCCAACGCGGTCCATATGCATCACATGGATCAGGAGACCGCGGAATTAATGAAAAGGGCGGGCTTTCAGGAGGTGCGGCTGGGCTATGAATCGGCGGATGATGAGTTTCACCGGGACCTCGATACCAAATACAGTCCCGGGGAGGTTCCCCTGGCGATATCTTCCTTGAAAAAAGCGGGATTCACCGGTGAACAGATACTCCTGTATGTACTGGCGGGGCTTCCCCGGCAGCCGGTCACCGATGTGGAGAAGACCCTCGCCGAGGCGGAGCATTTCGGTGTGCGCGTTTCCATTGCCGAATATTCACCGGTGCCGCGAACGGCCCTCTGGAAGGAGGCCGTTGATGCTTCATACCTGCCCTTAGAGGGTGAACCCCTCTATCACAACAACACTTTTTTTCCGATGGAATGGGAGGGTTTTTCCCGTGAAGACCTTGAACGGGTGAAATTTATGGCAAGATCGATGGGAACCGCCGGAAGAACCGCCGGAGGTAGTTTATTCTAAAGGTTTGCGATATCCTGTTTTTATGATATGATTTCACTACTCTATATAGAATCGAGGATTTCAGTGATCGGAACAGGGAAACAAAAACTCTGCTTTTTATTTCTTTTAATTATCATGACGGGATTTCTCTTTCCTCAGAACTATTCGAACAGATCCCTTCGCCTTCGCTCCGGGAGGAGTATTGAGAGTACCGTGGAACTGGATGAGACGAATTTCGGGTATCGCACCTTCGTTCTTGAGACGGATGACGACGTTTTTGCCCTCAACCTGACCTTGGAAGATGCCCCCGCGGACCTTGACCTGTTTCTACGGTACGAAGAGGAGATCGAGGACTATGATGTTGTTGATGCTTCCAGTACTTCCTGGGTGTACAATGAGAGCCTATTCCTTTCGAGACTATCCTCCACCCCGCTGCGGAGCGGTATCTACTACGTTGATGTGGCGTACCAGGGCGGGCAGACCCCGATGCAGGAATGGAAGAGACTTCGGGAAATTCCCTTCAAAATCACCCTGGAGACCATAACCTCCGGTGCGAATACACGGATCGAAACCGATACCCCCGTGTATGGAGAACTCCTCCCCCAAGAGGGAAGGGCAAAGACTTTTTCCGTGCGTCTTCCCGAGGGCATTACCGAATGCCGGGTGGACCTTTTTGATACGAAGGCGGACCTTGACGTACTAATTGCCTATAACAATCCGGTACCTGACCGTGACAATGCCGACTACATCGGGGAAACATTGGTGGGGAATGAAAGTGTTATATTGGACGGTTCGGAAGATGAACCGGAGCTCCCTGAGGGAGAACACTACATCACCGTATTCGACCCGGTGGGATCAGAGTTCGCCCAACAATTCGGTATACAGGTAAGCCTGCGGTCCAATCCCCCGAGGGAACTCCTCTCAATACCAAGATTTCCGCGAAGTGATGATGAACTTCAGCGTGCGATACACTCCACTGTCGAGGTAGTGGGCGAGCTCGGACGAGGATCGGGCTGTATCGTCTCACCGGATGGATTGCTACTCACCAGTTGGCACGTGATCCGGGGATTCAGCGGCGGGGTCTCAAAGCGTATAGTGATCGCCCCGTCCTTTTCTTCCAGGGATACACCCATGGAACTCTTTCAGGCGAGGGTGGTGGAATATGATCGGAACCTCGACATAGCACTGCTGGAGATAG
>CAZJIN010000185.1:0-5878 GCA_964545955.1 uncultured Sediminispirochaeta sp. | reverse complement strand
CTCCATATAGGTAGCCTTTTAGAAAAGCCGATGAAAAGGGCCGTTTTCGTCTTTGCCTACTCCCAGTACTTCCTCATACGTTCTCTGAGCTGCAGCACGTAACCGTCCCAGTCGGTGATCGGCATACGGGCGACTCCTTCAGCAACTGCCTGCTTGGCCACGGCTACCGCCTCCCACTCAATCACACGGGGATCAAAGGGCTTGGGAACGATGTAGTTCCTCCCGAAGGAGAACTCCACGCCATCATAGGCTTTCTTGATCCCCTCCGGTACTGCTTCCTTTGCCAGATCGGCCAGGGCCCTGGAAGCGGCGATTTTCATTCCCTCGGTGATATTGGTAGCCCGAACGTCCAGGGCGCCGCGAAAAATGAAGGGAAAACCCAAAACATTGTTGATCTGATTCGGAAAATCACTTCTCCCGGTGGCCATAATCACGTCCGACCGGGTTGCGATCGCCAGATCGTAGGTGATCTCAGGATCAGGATTTGCCATGGCGAACACAATCGGGTCCCGGTTCATCGACTTGAGCATATCGGCGGATACCGCGTCCTTTACGGACACCCCGACAAACACGTCGGCCCCTTTCATGGCATCGCCAAGGGTACGGGCATCCGTATCCGAAGCGAATTCTTCTTTTTCCTTGTTAATGGTGCCGGGACGTCCGTTATAAATCACACCTTTGCTGTCGCACATGAGGAGGTTCTCTTTTTTTACCCCCATCTCCACGAACAGTCTCGCACAGCTGATACCCGCGGCACCGGCTCCGTTAAAGACAACCTTCACATCGGAGATATCCTTTCCATTTATCACAAGGGCGTTTAACAGACCCGCTCCCGAGATGATCGCGGTGCCATGCTGGTCGTCATGGAAAATAGGAATGTCGGTGATCTTCTTTAACTCATTCTCTATTCTGAAACAGTCCGGGGCTTTAATGTCCTCCAGGTTGATTCCGCCGAAGGTCGGCTCCAGTAGTTTCACCACCTCGATAATTTTATCTGGATCCAGGGTATCCACTTCGAGGTCGAACACATCCACATCGGCAAACCTCTTGAAAAGTACTCCCTTCCCCTCCATGACGGGCTTACTCGCCAGGGCTCCTCGGTTGCCGAGGCCAAGTATAGCCGTTCCGTTGGAGACTACGGCGACAAGGTTTCCACGGTTGGTGTACCTGTAGGCATCATCGGGATTTTCCGCGATCTCAAGAACCGGAGCGGCTACACCGGGGGTATATGCGAGGGAGAGCTCCCTCGCCGTTTGACAGGGTTTAGTGGGTACGACAGCGGTTTTGCCGGGCTGTCCTTCGGAATGATAACGTAAAGCTTCTTCTTTTAGGCTCATGGGTACTCCTTATTTTTCAAAATCAAAAGTGTAGGGAAGATTAAACCGGTCCCTCACTTCTACAATCTGCTGCTGTAGTTTTTTGTCGACCTTCGCGCCCTTGTCTTTTCGAAAATTCCAGGCTTCCCATTCTTTCTCGCCGGCGGTGTAAATCCTATCAGCACCAGGCATTGTTTCGGAAGCCCTGAGTTTACGCATTATCTCTCCGGCTATTTTTTTGAAAACCTCAAGCCCCATGAAGGCCTCGGTATTGATCGCAATAAAAAAATGGCCCAGGGGATAGGGAATCTTGTTCCCATTTTTGTCATATCCGAGGAGGTCCTTCATAAACTTTCCATCCTGCAGGGCCGCGGAAAGCACTTCTACCACCGTTGCGTAGCCGTACCCTTTGTAACCTCCGGTACTTTCACCGATCCCACCAAGGGGAGCCAGCGCCGCGGTTCCCGCAATCAGGTCCTTCAGGACCTGCGCCGAATCGGTCTTGGTCTTTCCATCCTTTCCAATCACCCAGCCTTCCGGAAGCTCCTTTCCAAGTCTCGAATAAGTCTCGATCTTGCCGCGCTGGGTCACCGAAGTGGCACAATCCAGCACAAAGGGGAATTCCTCGTCCGTGGGAAAACCGATAGTCATAGGATTCGTTCCGAGCATATTCTCCACACCGAAAGTGGGGGCGATCGAAGGCCGCGCGTTGGTTCCGGTGATGCCTATCATGCCGTTCTCGATCGCCATCAAAGGATAATACCCCGCGATTCCATAGTGGGTGGTGTTTCGAACGGCGACCATCCCCAGACCGTATTCTTTGGCCTTGTCAATAGCCATCTGCATAGCCTTTTTTCCTATCACCATCCCCATGCCGTTGTGTCCATCCACAACCGCGGTGGTCGGCCCATCCTTCACCACTTCGAATTCCGTCTTTGTGTTGAGGATGCCATCGGTGATCCTGTCGATATAGATCAGTTTAAATCTTCCAATTCCATGTGAATCTATTCCGCGCTTGTCCGAGGTCATCAGGACATCGGCGCAAATCTCGGCCTCATCAGAGGGAATTCCAATAGCGGTAAAGGCATCGGTTATAAACCGTTCCAATAAATCAAAATCTACCCATACAAAATCTTCAGACATAAAACCTCCCGAAAATAGTTCTTCAATTTAATTAGTTTCGATACATGTAAACAATTGTATTATTTCATGCACGTTTTTGTTTGTCAATTTATTTTTGGATAATTCGTTAATTTACACACATTTATATTTAATAATATTCACGTTGTGTTCACAAACATTCACCTTATCTTGACAGTCAGCATTTTTCTGATTAAAGTAATCCCATTGTGAAAGCGGGTGATCTTGAGATGAAAGAAAAAGGTCTATCAAAAGCCTTCGATGTTGCCGTTATCGGCGCTGGGGTGAGTGGAGCATCCGTGGCGCGACGTCTCTCGATGTACGACCTGCGTGTGGTCCTTCTGGAGAAGGAGACGGATGTCTCCTTCGGTACATCGAAGGCCAATTCGGGTATAATCCACGGGGGATTTCACCACGATC
This sequence comes from uncultured Sediminispirochaeta sp., assembly GCA_964545955.1. Classification (GTDB taxonomy): domain Bacteria; phylum Spirochaetota; class Spirochaetia; order DSM-16054; family Sediminispirochaetaceae; genus DSBN01. Next base: position 3,002 of record CAZJIN010000185.1, on the reverse strand, counting down.
CGAATTATCTGAAAACCCGTCTCGAGCTGCAGGGGAACATGATGTTCGATCAGCTTCAGCGGGAACTTCATTTTCCCTTTACACGTTGCGGAATCATTGTCGCGGCGATGAACGTAGAGGAGATGAAGACGGTTCAACATCTCTATGAACAGGGCAGAAAAAACGGTTCAGCGGGAATCGAGCTCTGTTCCAGTGAGCGAATCTTCGATCTCGAACCGAAGCTTTCCCCCGATGTCGTCGGAGGACTCTATGCCCCGATCGGTGGGATCATCGAGCCCTACCGTTTCGTCTTCGGTCTGGTTGAATCGGCTAAACTCAACGAAGTAGAACTGTATACAGACTTTCAGGTTTCCACCGCTGAGTATTCCGACGGCTTCCACATCGTGAGAGACGCGGGGGGAAGGACCATCACCGCCCGCTTCGTGGTGAACGCCGCGGGACTCTACGCCGATGAGGTGTCGAAGCTTTTCGCCGCCGAAGAATTTTCCATCACCCCCCGAAAGGGGGAATACTACCTTCTCGATCGCCTGACCAGGGCCTGTCCGGGAAAGATCCTTTTTCCCGTGCCGAGCCAGGTGTCAAAGGGAATGCTGGTCATTCCCACCGTCGAGGGAACCGTTCTGATCGGTCCGACCGCCGAGGATGTGCGGGAGAAGGATGATCTCGAGACCTCCAACGAACAACTGAACCGGATCTTCGATTCCGCCCGCAGGATGGTACCGAAGGTATCGACCAAGGACGTGATCACCTCTTTTTCCGGACTGCGACCCGCCCTCCCCGATGGAGATTTTTATATTGCAGCTTCAAAAAAGGCGCCCCGGTTCATCCAGGTGGCGGGTATACAGTCGCCGGGGCTCACCGCAGCCCCGGCCATCGGAGAATATGTCAAGGATCTCCTGAAAAAAGAGGGGCTGGAGCTGCGGGAGCGGAGTACTTACCAGGCTGAGATTCCAATGGTGCCCAGGATCCGAAACAAGAGCCCCTACGAAATCGACAAACTGATAGAGAAAAACCGCGCCTACGGGGATATCGTATGCAGGTGTGAAAATATATCCGAAGCGGAGATCGTGGAGGCGATTCGCAGAGGCCATGACACCCTGGACGGGATAAAGTTTTTTACCCGTTCCGGTATGGGTCGGTGCCAGGGAGGTTTCTGCACATCCAGGATTGTAGAGATCATTATGCGTGAGACCGGCAAGAGTTACAACGAGGTCACCAAGCGCGGAAAATCCAGCACCCTCCTCCGGAGGTCATTATGAGAACGGAGACACTGGACACCCTGGTGATTGGCGGAGGGGCAGCCGGAATGGCCGCTGCCGCGGAGGTCGCGAGGCGGGGATACTCCGTCGCTCTGGTCGAACGAGAAGGGGAACTCGGAGGAGTTCTTCTGCAGTGCATCCACAACGGCTTCGGCCTGCATGAGTTCAAGGAGGAACTCACCGGTCCCGAATACGCGGAACGCTGGGTCGAAATCATTGAAAAAGTACCGGTGAAGGTGTTCTGTTCAACCACAGTCATGGAGATGAACATCCTCGAAGGGGGACGGAAAGAATGCCTCGGCTACTCCTCCCTTCACGGGGTGATCAGGTTTGTAGTCTCCACGGTGGTACTGGCCATGGGATGCCGCGAACGGAACCGCGGGAATGTGATGATACCCGGAACACGACCCGCCGGAGTCTATACCGCCGGTCTGGCCCAACGCATGGTGAATATCAACGGGTTCATTCCGGGAGAGGATGTGGTGATCGTCGGTTCCGGCGATATCGGCCTGATCATGGCGCGCCGGATGCAATGGGTGGGCAGCAAAGTCCACGGGGTCGTTGAAATCCAGCCGTATCCCTCCGGACTGACCCGAAATATTTCCCAATGTCTTCATGACTTCGACATCCCCCTTTACCTCAGCCATGTTATCTCCAGAATCTACGGAAAAGACAGGGTTGAAGCCGTTGATGTCACCCCTCTGGAGAACGGAGTTCCCGCGGGAGATAAGACCTTTCGTGTAAAATGCGACACCCTGCTGCTTTCAGTAGGCCTGATTCCGGGGAACGAACTCTCCAAACAGGTGGGCATCGAGCTCAACCCGCTGACCGGCGGTCCTGTTGTCGACAGCACCCTCATGACCAACATCGAGGGGGTTTTTTCGGCGGGAAACGTGCTCCATGTACACGACCTGGTGGACTTCGTCAGCGCGGAGGCCCGCCTCGCCGGACAGAAGGTCAGCGAGTACCTCGAAGGAATAAGACCAACCCTTGAAGTGAAGGTCAAACCCGGGGCAAACGTAAAATACGTGAACCCCACCAGGCTTAACCCCGCTGCGGAGAATGTCCTGCACCTGCGCCCCCTGGTAGTCTCCAACAACGTGTATCTCACCCTCACAATCAACGGCGAGGTCATAAAAAAACAAAAACAGCCCCATGTGCAACCCAGCGAGATGATAAAACTGAAAATCGGCCCGACGGTCTTTAAGAAGATCGATATGTACCCGGAGGCAAAAGTGGAGGTCTCGATACAGGATGAAGCCTGAAGAAACAGCAAAAGAGCTGATCTGTATAGTCTGCCCCGTCGGCTGCCGTCTTAAAGCCACGATCCACGGCGATGATGTCTCCATTAGCGGAAACCGTTGTCCCAGGGGTGAAGTCTACGGGCGTGAGGAAGTCCTGGCCCCCCGCAGGGTGGTCACCGCCACATGCGCGGTGCGGAGTTCGCTCCACCCAAGGCTGCCCGTGGGAACCGACGGCCCGATCCCCTTCGAGTTAATTGAAGACCTGCTGGAGGAAATCTACGGGATTTCCGTCCCCCTCCCCGTCAAAAGGGGAGACATAGTGATCGAAAACTTCAGAGACACCGGGGTCAACGTCAAGGCCGGTCGCTCTTTTCAGAAATGAACTACTAAAAAACAACTACCGCCTCAGGATTGTCGAAATCGGTGGAACGTATGGTGAATTTCTTCTCCTTCAGGTTCGCGAGTAGTTCGGCACGGACGGGACCTCTATGCCACACTA
>CAZJIN010000184.1:0-5881 GCA_964545955.1 uncultured Sediminispirochaeta sp. | reverse complement strand
CTTGACGATATCGGTAGTATAACGCCCAATCCGTGGAAGTACTCCGTCTTCCTTACCGATGATGCGGCCGGTCCAGCCGGTCCTCTGGGCAAAACCGCGTAGCTGTTGCTCGATCACAGGTTCCAGCTCTTCGAGGACCAGTACAGTTTTGTGGGACTCGAGGATTTTCTTAAAAAAATTCTCATCCACCGGCAGGACTGCTTCTATCTCGACGATCGTCACTTCCGGGAGGGCCGGTCGGAGTTCGGCTATCGTCTGGGCGGTGGCACCTGAGCCGATGACGGCAAGGCCGGCGGGGGCATGCTTGATTCGGTTCAGCTTGTGGGCGCGGTAGAATTCAACGGCCCGCTGATTCTGCTCGAGGAGGGTCCGGTGCTGGGTCATACATATATCGGCCCCCGCCTTTGTAAAACGCCGGATATCCCGCTCGAAGAAAGCCTCGCGTTCAAGGGGATGGTATTTAAGATCCACCTCAAAAGTGGCCAGGGTGTGGGCCACCGTGGTAACGGATCGCACGATGACCGGAAGCTCCGTCTCCTCGGAAAGCTCAAAGGCGAGGCGGGTCAGATGGTAGGCTTGTTGAGGGTTCATGGGTTCGAGGACCGGCAGGTTTGTGGTCAGGGCAATCATGCGGGTGTCCTGTTCGGGCATTCCCGCTTCGGCGCCGGGGTCGTCGGCGATATAGACCACCAGGCCTCCCTTTGTACCCGAGTAGGCCACGGAGATGAGGGTGTCGAGGGCGACGTTCGCCCCGGACATTTTCATGCCCACCAGGGCTCGCCGTCCTGCCCATGCCGCTCCCGTGGCGATCTCCATGGCGACCTTTTCATTGGTACTCCATTCAACGTAGGGGGACAGTTCATGTTCTCCCGCGTAGTGAATCAGTTCGGCGAGAGCCTCGCTGGCGGGTGTCCCCGGGTATCCGGCGGCCACCGCCACGCCCGCGTTCAGGGCGCCCCACGCGACGGCGCTGTTTCCGCTCATCTCTTTTCGCATATTTTACCACCTTTTGTTTTACGCTGTTCCAATACTCAAAACCGAATTCGTTTGAGAATCAGCCTTTCATCACCTCAATCAGGGCTTTGAAAAAATATTCGTTCTGCTCCCTGGTACCGACGGTTACCCGAATATGAGAGGGAGCCCCGAAGTTTCCCCCGGGTCTGACGATGACTCCCTTTTTTTGAAGCTCCCCAAAGGCCCGATGGGAATCCATTCCGACATCCATGAGAAAAAAATTCGTTTGAGAATCAACGTAGGAAATTCCCTCCTTGGTCATACGTCCCCTGAAATAATTCATCTCTTCTCTGGCCGCGGCAATGTTGCGCTCAAAGAATTCTCTATCCTCGAGGGCGGCAAGTCCCGCCCGCTGAGCGGGGAGGGATACATCGAAGGGCTGCCTCACCCTTTTCATATAGGAAATGAGTTCGGGATCTCCCACCCCGTAGCCGAGACGGAGCCCCGCTATGGCATAGCTCTTGGAGAGGGAACGCAGGATGAAGAGGTTTTTCTTACCCCCTTTGAAGAGTTCCACCGATCCGGGTTTTTTATCCTCGTCCATAAAATCTACGTAGGCCTCGTCGAGAATCACCAGTACTTCATCGGGTACCTGTTCGAGAAAACGGTGGATCTCCCCGGGGGGGAGGGCATGACCGGTTGGATTGTTAGGGCTGCAGAGGAAGACCGCCTTTGTCTTCGAGTTGATGTGTGTCAGAATATCCCCGGTATCGATATGCAGACCCTTCATCGCGGAAGAAACCACCCTTCCCCTCATGGCCTCTACGATATTTCTATAGATGGAAAAGGTAATCTCGGGGATTATCACCTCATCCCCCTGATCCACTATGGTCATTCCTAGGTTGTAGATAACCGCGTCGGAGCCGTTCCCCATGACTATGGCTTCGGGGGACAATCCGTGCATCTCCGCGAGGCGCTCGCACAGCTGCGAATCGCCGGAGGCGGGGTAGAGGTAGAGGTCGTCGGCAGCTTCGCGAAGGGCCTTTTGAACCACATCGGACACGCCGTAGACACTCTCGTTGGAGCTCATCTTTACGATCTTCTCGAGGCCCAGCTCTTTTTGCACTTCATCGCTTCGCTTCCCGGGAATATAGGGTTTGATCTGTTCCAGTCCCCGATTTATCAGGTGCTTCATGTGTAATCTCCTGTGGATTGATACCACTTATTATAATAAGTGAAAAAAGGATATGTCAATATAAAAACATACACAAACTATTGCAAAACCGGAGTTGCTTCACAATAATTGAAACATGACGGATCGGCAAAAATCTCTACTCCTTGTCGAGGATGAGGCCCTCCTGGCCCTTGTGGAAAAAAAACAGTTGGAGCAGCTGGGCTATAAGATGCATCATGTATACACCGGTGAAGCGGCTATTGCCCTGGTGGCGGATTCGGAGGTCTCCATCGACCTGATTCTCATGGATATCGATCTCGGTCGGGGTATTGACGGGACCACCGCCGCCGAGAGAATTCTGGAGCAGCGGGAACTACCGGTGGTGTTTCTTTCCAGTCACACGGAACCGGAGGTGGTGGAGAAGACTGAGAAAATCACCTCTTACGGTTACGTGGTGAAGAATTCCGGACTCACCGTACTCGACGCGTCGATCAAGATGGCCTTCAGGCTTTTTGAGGCGAGAATGAAGGAGAAGAAGCATCGTCATTCCCTCTTTATCAGTGAAGAAAAATACCGGATGATCCTGAAGAACAGCCCCGATATTATCCTTCTGCAGCACCCCGACGGGAGCGTCGATTACGTCAGTCCTCAGGCGCAGGACATCCTGGGCTTTTCACCGAAGGAGGTGAGGGATTTCGACGTCCTGGATCACATACACCCCGAAGATATTCCACTGATCATGGGGGCGATGGAAAAAACCTTTCAACGTCGTGAAAACGCCGAAATTTCCTATAGATTCATCCATCGTGACGGCAGAACTATATGGCTTGAACATAAAGGCGGTCCCGTATACTTCGACGATGAGTTTTCGGGCGTGCAGAGCACGATTAGGGATATTAGCGACTGGAAAAGAGCCCAGGAGAAGCTGAGGCTCCAGTCTCAGGTCCTCGACCAGATTCACGACCATGTCACCATAACCGATCTTGAAGGGGTGATCCTATACGTAAACAAGGCGGAGTTGGAGACCTTCACACGCCCCGCCGATGAGATTGTCGGTCGGAGCACGGAAGTCTATGGCGAGGATGCTGAACGGGGAGCGACTCAACGGGAGATAGTGGAAACAACTCTGCGTGAAGGTTCCTGGAGGGGAGAGGTGGTAAACTTTGAAGCTGACGGGACCGAGCATGTCATGGATGCCCGTACCAGGGCGGTCCTCGACGATAAAGGAAGGCCCATCGCGCTGTGCGGAATCGCGACCGATGTCACCGGCTACAGGAAGATGCTGAAGGATCTCAGCCGGTCAAAACAGCTGTACGAATCTCTTTTTACCAACAATCCCTATGGCATCGTCCTTCTCGATCCGGAAAACGGCTCCTTTGTCGAGTTCAACGACCAGGTATGCGCTCAGCTGGGCTACGACAGGGAAGAGTTTGCCCGGCTCAGTTTGTTCGATATTGAGTCAAAGGAAACGGCGGATGAGGTGAGACAGCATATAGAAAATATACTTGCCCTCGGATATGACCGGTTTGAGACATTCCAGAGGACAAAAGACGGTGAAGCCCGCCCTGTGGAGGTAACGGCAAGGATGTTATATATTGGGGAGAACCCAGTCCATTTTTGCATCTGGCGGGACATCACCGATGAAAAACCCGTTGAAGATCAGTTAGGGATCTGATAGAAATCCGATCAGGCCCACTTGAGCAGGTCGTACTTTTCGAGAATTCGGTCGGAGGGTTTCTCCGTTGCGGGGTGTAGATCGAATTCCCTGAAATACCCTTCCAGCAGGGTATCGAGATCCACCTCAACACCGCGGACGGCTCCACTTTCCAGGGGTGGACGGCCCAAAACCCTGGGGGGGAACTCGGCTTCCCGGAACCTGATCCCCGCTTTCAGATTGAACAGATGACGTGCCAGGTGGATACGCATACCCGCCGCGTCCAGTTCCTCGACGGTCCATTCGGTTCCGTCGGCGGCTCTCAGAAATTCAGGCAGGACGTGGTAATCCATGGAGGAATAGCCGAAAATACAGAGTCCCAGCGCGTTGAGCGCATGGTAGAGGGCCACGTTGTCCCTGTGTCCCCGGGCCTGGGCGGCCGCCCGGTCCTCGGGATCCTCGGATTTCGGTTCGGGCATTTCATAGCCGGCGGCGGCGAAGGTGGTACACCCCTGGGTGTGGCGAGAGGGGGTGGCATCGGAGTAGTAGGTGAGGGCGAGATCATCGGACCACCGTGGGTCGTGAGCCGGGAAACCCTCGTTGCGAATGGCCATGGCGTACCGGGCGGATTCGGGACCGAAGACTTTTATCGCATGATCAAAACCACCGGCCAGGATTGCGCCGAGGCCCTCGTTTTTTCCTATTTGACGGACCAGTTCTACCGTAGCCTCAGGATTGTTCCAGATGAGTTCGAGTCCCCCCGTCTGAGCACTGTCGATGATTCCGTTTTCATAACACTCTATCGCGAAGGCGCAAAGCCCCGCGGTACCAATGGTGTCAAGGCCAAACTGGTTGCACAGATCGCTAAGGCGGATCATTGATTCGACATTTGTGTTCATGAGATTCGGCCCGAACATTCCCATGGTCTCATATTCCACTTTGTGGACTTCTCCCTCAGTTGCGAAGGGACCATCGGTGATCCGGACATGGCCGCCGCAGGCGATGGGGCAGCCGTCGCAGGCGTAGCGTTTCGTCTGATAACTGAGGACCTCTTCAGCTCCATTCTGTTCCGGATTTTTACCCAGGGTGATCAGTTCATCCACGGAGGAAGACCAGTTTTTTACGGGGGTGTCTCCACTTTGTAGAGAGCCGGGAAAAAACATAGGAGTTCCGTATTTTCTCAGGAGCGAGGGGAATTCGCCCTGAAAATCCTTCAGGTGTTCCCGACGGAGTTTCTTCATGAGATCGCGATCGGCGAGCTCAACAGGAAGTTTTCCCTTGAGTACCAGGGCCTTCAAATTTTTGGATCCCATTACTGCCCCGAGGGCTGAGCGGGCGGCAAAACGGCCTTTATCAGTTGAGATTCCCGCCATTTTTGACATGTTCTCTCCCGCGGGCCCGATACAGGCTACCTGACAGTCCTTGCCGTGACGTTCCTTCAGGAGATCTTCCGTTTTGTACGTATCAAGGCCCCAGAGATCGGAAGCGCTCCGGATGACTGCGATGCCCTCCTCAACGAGGAGGTATACAGGTTCCGGAGACGCCCCCGAGAACAGAAGAATATCATATCCGGCACGTTTCAAAGCTTTGCCGAAGTATGCGCCTGTGTTGGCATCCCCCCACCCAAGGGTGGACGGGGATTTTCCGAAAACCATATAGCGTGAGGCGATATACGCGCCGGTACCGGTGAGGTAGCCGGCGGCGAAACCGAGCATATTACCGGGACCCAAAGGGTCGGTAGCCGGGTCCATCCGGTCGAGGAGCAGGGCCGCTCCTATCCCATATCCGCCGAGGTATTTTCTGTAGAGTGATGGATCGACCTCTTCGGTAGTACTTTGATGGTTTGAGAGATCGATGTCCAACAGTTTACCGGTTACCGAATACATACATCATCCTCCATACGTTGCTTTAAGTTTTCGCGTTCTTCGAACCGGCTGCCGGACCCCCGCCTTCGCAATGGTGGCCGGGTCCGGCAATAGTACCGGTAGGAATTTCCAGCCGCCTTATTTTTCCAGGTCGGCGAACTTGAGAATCCTGCCGTCGGTGGAATAGAGCGGTTTTGCCGGATCCTTCGCCTGGGTGACCAGGGAGGCCACAAC
>CAZJIN010000183.1:0-5883 GCA_964545955.1 uncultured Sediminispirochaeta sp. | reverse complement strand
AGCCTTTATAACAAATCTCTCCAGCTCGTGTCAACGGCTTTCTGCTGATTTGTCATGGAAGTCAAAACTATTTGACCGGACTAACAGTATACATCTACATAAAAAAACTGTCAATCGAGTGACAGCTGATTGTGCGAACCCGTTAGCTATGAAGCCTATAGTACTGCTTCTTTGCGACAAGAGTAAAAGTATATGATCTGTAGAAAATTGTCAATACTACTGATGGAAAACTTTCAATCTTTCACGGCTTCTCTTTAGTTCGAATGCAAGGAGACTGTCCCGAAGCTTATGGCACCACTACCGCTTATCTGAGTAGAAGCCCCCCCAGCCTCAAGGGCAGCATCGAGGCAAAGGGTCGGTCCCGAAATCTCCTTTCGAGCAACTCATTCACCCAATCCATATCACAACCGGCAAGCATCCCATGTGTACGCCCGTCCTTCGGGCTGTTTTCTCCTCCCACCGCAACCCACATCCATGAGTTGAAGGTATTCTCACGACCCGCCTTCCGTTGCACCTGCATTCGCGTCTCATCCATGTGTACCACGGGTTCTCCGCGAATTTATTCGTCAAACAATTCGATCAGCGGCTCGATATTGCCACTTACCTTCATTATCCAGCGCCCCATAGTCTCACGGGGAATGTGGATGTTCAGCCGCTCAAACATTTTTTCCTGACGGTACAGCGGCAGACTGTCACAATATTTTGCCACTGCAATATAGGCTGCAAGCCCCGGGGGGGCAACCCCTTTTTTATAAGTTGAGGCCGGCCTGGGACGATGACACCAAGAACGGTCGTAAAAGAACCCGAACCTAAAGGAATTGATGATTTCATATACGTCTTCCTGTCCCTTTCGTATGAAATGGAGATACCGCATAGTTGTCTCAAGACTCTTGTATTCCATGCAGCGCTGAATGGTCCTGATGTTTAACCTTTGTTCGAGAAGGTGAGTGGCGTAACTATGGCGGAGGGTATGAAAGATGGTTAAACGGCAGCTTCCCGTTTATCAAAAAAGTTTGACAAAGGAGAGAAAAAAGAATCAAAGCTGCACTGCGGTGTTTCCGAATCGGCCCGGCGGTTAACTTGTAGGCCCGCTCTCTCCCCAGATATACTCCACCTGAATATCAATCACCCCCATAATCTCATCGTCGGAGATGGTTCCAGGAGGGATCTGCTCCTCGATCAGAATATGGGAGAGGCCATGGACCTGAGACCAGACGAGGAGAGCAAGGGCTTCCGGCGGATAATGGCCTGAGAGTTCACCCCGTGCTATAGCCCTTGCAAAAAGGTCGCGGATCTTTGCAAAGGCGTCCACATCTTCATTATTGTGGATACAATCGCCTTCCTGAAAACACTTCCCCCCGTCTGGAAAACGGTCTGCGGAAAACATCAGCTTCAGGTACTCCGGGTGGGAAAGAGCAAATTCGACATAGGCTCTTCCGCTCAGTCGCAGTTCTTCCCGGCTCTTTCCTCCCGCCGATTCAATTGCCTGCTCCAGGGAGGCGGTCAGGAGACGGAAGCCCTCCAGGGCGATGGCCCCGATCAGCTTTTCCTTGTTCCTGAAATGGCGATAGGGGGCAGCATGACTTACCCCGGCCCTTCTGGCGGTCTCCCGGAGGCTGAGGGCTCCCAGTCCCTTTTCAGAGAGAATATCCATCCCCGCCCTGATCAGAGAACTTCGAAGATCTCCATGGTGGTAGTTCTTACTCGGCATGGAAAAATCATAACAGAAAATGTTGACAACGTCAACATTAAGTGGTATGTTTACAATGTAAACTTCCAGAAGGAGAACATCGGATGAAGATGGTAATGATAAGCGATTCCGAAAGCGGGGATCGCCGTTTTCAGGAAAGGATCGATGAGATAGCGGAGCACCTGATGCAAGAAGGTACCCGGTTGAGCAGATTCGAACTCTCAGGGATGGATCTGAAGTTCTGCACCGGATGCTTCAACTGCTGGTGGAAGCACCCGGGGCGATGTAGCCATAGGGACGGAATGGAAGGGCTCTACCCCGAAATCATGGCCTCCGAGCTGGTCATCTTTGCTTCCGCCCTGAAGGGGGATCTTCCCTCCTGGAAGATAAAGCTCGTGCAGGACAGATTAATTCCCCTCCTCCATCCCTACATCGAGATCCGGGAGGGGGAGTGTCACCACCGGAAGCGGTACGACCGCTATCCGTCAATTTCCCTGCTCACCGACGGCAGCTTTCAAGCCCATGAACCTGCAGGAAAGCTGATGGAGATCCTCTACCGGCGCTTCGCCCTCAATTTCCACTCAAACCTTCGCTGTATCACAACGACGGAAATGACAAACAAGGAGATAGATCATGACCTGTGCACTCTTTAACGGATCCCCCCGGGCAAAAGGGGGAAACACCGCCATTCTGCTGGAGGAGTTCCGGAAGGGCTGGGGAAGCGAGGCACCGGAGCAGCTCTTTATCTACCGGGATGATGAGAAAAAGCTCCTGGCCGCGTTCCGGGAGAGTGAAACCACTCTTATGGCCTTCCCCCTCTACACCGATATGATGCCCGGCAGGGTGAAACGGCTCCTTGAGATTCTTGAAAATGAGGGGTTTGAAGGTAAACGGCTGGGGGTAATCGTGCAATCCGGCTTTCCCGAGGCGGCTCAGAGCTCCCATGTTGTTGAATACTTCAAACACCTGGTCACATCGAGGGGCGGGATCTTCATCGGCGGAGTTATACGGGGCGGCATGGAAGGTTTGAAGATCATGCCCGAAAAGTGGACTGAGAAAATAAGGAGCCGTTTCCGGGAACTGGGAGAAGGCTTTCAGTCCAATGGAAAGCTGGATCCTGAAATTTGCAGGGAACTGGCAAAACCATGGAAACTCTCCCGATCAAGACAACTCTTCTTCTCTACCGGAAGCGTCCTGGGAGTGACCAATATGTACTGGAACCACAAACTGAAGAAGAACGATGCCTTTGCAGACCGATTTGCCCGGCCCTATGGTTTAGAGCATGATCAAAGCAGTTCCCGACAGGGCGGATAGGAGGACAATCATCCGGGATACAAATTTTCTCCCTGTCCGGTGGAAAACCATCAAGCCCAGGGTAGTGCCCAGAAGAGCTCCGGGTATACCGAAAAGCCCGAACAGAAGCCGCTGGGCGGTAAAATTCCCGAAAAAGAGATGAAAGAGGAGGGATGAGAGGCCGGAGATGAAGAAAGCGGCGGTGATGGTCCCCTGGTAGACCCTTTTATCCCTGCAGATGGTAAAGAGATAGAGGACCAGGGGCGGGCCGCCGATATTGGCCAGACCTCCGGAGAGGCCGCTGATAAAACCGGCCAGGGCCCCCACAGCCCTGTTCTCCGAAAGATGGATCCGCTCCTTCATAAAAAGATAGTAGAGGCTGATAAGGATCAAAAGAAAGCCCATAATCAGCTCCATCGTCCTGTTGGGAAGCACTGTCAACGCCCAGGTTCCGATTCCTCTCCCTATAAAGAGGGTCGGCACCAGAAAGAGCAGGATCTTCCACTGGATAAAGTTGCGACGCTTCACAAGTATAGTGATGAACATCACCAGAGATGCGGGCAGCATCCCCACCACCGCAGTTTTCACCGGAACGAGGAAAGGAAGGATGCTCATGGCCACTATGGCCATACCGAAACCTGAGGCGCTTTGCACAAGGGCACCGAGAAAGAGGATCCCGAAGAAAACACCGCCGATGATAAAAAAGGGCATAGCCTAGGATAATGCCCTTTTCCGTAAGAATTTGGAAGGGCTGTTTATCCTTAAAGATATGGATATTCAATTGGGTCGGAAAGTATTTTTCCTCTACCCCCACAGGGTGATCAAAGAGAAACTGGCAAAGAAGTATCTCCTTGATTACTCCCTGCCCGATAAGAGTGGATCCCTTTCTATGGCTCCAACTAACTCACAATACCGATACTAGGGTGCAGTATACACCCAAAAGCGTAAAGGGGCCGTGAAAAGAGCTTAGTTTGGCAACAGCTTGGAAGTGAGAAAAAAATCAGTTCAATGAATCCGGATCCAACCCCGGAATGCCTTATATAGGGTATACGCATGGTATTTTACTACGCAAAAACCTTAGGAGAAGGCTGCCCCTGTTTAACGAGCATGGTCGGAGCTTTCAGCTCCCGCTCGGGCTGGTCATTCGCTTCGCTCGCATCAAGTGCGTACCGCAGCGAAGCGAGGAACGCACTGTCACGGAAGGAATCATTAAAGCGTTAAACCCCGATATCTGCCGGACTCAAAGATCTTTTGTCCAGGAACCCGAGTCTTTATTCACCGTATCCTCGTAATCGGTGTAGGTCCATTCTCCCGTCAAGCCGTCCTTATCGGTACGAATCAATACCTGGTAGTCCGCAGATCCCGACGTGTAGGATGTGGATACAATCTCGAGTTCGTAAATCCCGCCATAAGGTTCGGAATTGTAGGAAAAAATCCTGAAGCCGGTATCCACATCAAAGATATCCACCTGCGCAGTATATCCGTCTCTGCTTGTAGTGCCTGATACGTAGGTGATTCCATTCATAGTCCAGCTGAAATCCCAGCCGGAAACTGTTTCTTCGATTACATATTCCATGGAATCGCCGCTGTTACTGTCGCTATAGTTCCATGTCCAGATTCCGTTGGATTCGGTAACCGTAACGGTTATTGAACCGTAAGTATAAGAGGAAGAACCGTCCCATGCTTCTATGTAAGCGGTAAATAAAATCAGGTAAAATGGCCCCTGATAGGATGCGAATGCAACGGTAGGATTTTCAATTTCCTCCGACGCGGTGGACAAAGTCTCATAAAGCGCATCGAATTCAACATCCCTCGGTGTTGTGGCGCTTCCGCCACTCCCTCCTGTCGACTCATCAAGACTGCAGCCGGTGAGTACTACCGCGAATGCCAGCATTCCTGCAAGGATTTTCAGCTTCGCTATATTAAAATCCCTGGTTTTTTTTATTCTTTTCATTTTTTACCCCCATGGTATAAGATCTTTTATTTATCCTTAGTAAAATGGTAAGTAATAAAAAAAAGAAAAGCAAGCCTCCTCATAAAAGTGTTGAAAAAATAAGATCAACTGAATTGAAAAATTAGATACATTGCATTCTGAAGCTTCTAAAGGATTATCCCGTTTACTCTAGTGTAATAGATAAATGAATCAGGACAGGAATGACGCGGAAAATTCTCTTGGTGGAAGATCAGGCCGTCGAGATGGCGGATAAGGATCCGTAAATCTCTATTATCCTGATGGAATCCATCCGGAGGGCCTACCGATTGTTTTCAGCACATCGGAATCTGCAGGGAACGGAGGAGGAGAGCAGTGGCTTTGCTTCAATTTTTTTCAAAAATACAAAAAAAGCACGAAGCTTCGGGACAGTCTTAAAAAAAAATTGAATGGGCTTTGACAAGATATTTTTTTCTGATAGAATTGAAAGTTAGAGTTTTGTGAGTTTTGTGTTAAAAGAATGAACCAATTCACTTTCTGAGAGCCTGAAGACCTTGTGATGATGATTTCGAAGGGTAATTCCGGATTCTACAGGTTCCGATCAGCACGGTCGGAGCCTTTATTTTATAAGCATGGAGGCAGATAACAAAATGAGTATTCTATTTGGAAGGGCGAAAAACATTGAATCCCAGATTGAGCAATTTTTTGACAAAATTTCCGAGGCCGGGCTTATCTTCAGTGCCGGTATCAAAGATTATCTTGATGAAGACTTTGAGCAATTCAAGAGAAGGATCACGGATATAAAAAAGCAGGAGGGAGAAGCGGACAACCTCCGTCGAGAAATCCGTTACTACCTGTACACAAAGATGCTCATTCCCGAGTCCCGCGGCGATGTACTGGGACTTCTAGAAACCTCCGACAACGTAATCGATACGACAAAAACCGTGCTTTCACATTTTGATATAGAGAA
>CAZJIN010000182.1:0-5897 GCA_964545955.1 uncultured Sediminispirochaeta sp. | reverse complement strand
ATCAAAAAATAAAGCGTCGCAGCAAGGACCTTGATGAAATCTACGATCTCCTGGGTATTCGCATACTCTGTGACACGACAAATGAGTGCTACACCCTCCTCGGGGTGGTGCACAAGCTCTGGCCGCCCATTGAGGGACGATTCAAAGACTATATCGCCATGCCTAAGGCAAACCACTACCAGAGCCTGCATACGACGGTCATGTGTAACGAGGGGAGACTGATTGAGATCCAGGTCCGGACCCACATGATGCATGAGACCGCGGAGTTCGGAATAGCCGCTCACTGGGCTTATAAAAGGGATTTCTCGGGAGCCAGGGTGAAACCGCAGGAGCTCCCCATAATCAACAAACTCAAACAATGGAATCGCCACTCGGGTACCTACATCACATCGATGGACGACATCAAGAGAGAGCTTCTGAAGGATTCCATCTACGTGTTCACCCCAAAGGGTCATATCATCGAACTGCCGAAGAAAGCGACCGCCCTGGATTTCGCCTACAATATCCACACGGAGGTAGGGAACCATACCATAGGCGCGAAGGCCGACGGTTCTATTATCCCCCTCAGCGAGCCATTGAAAAACACCCAGGTCATCGAAATAATGACCTCGAACAACGCCCGGCCCCATGTGAACTGGCTCAAATTCGCGAAGACAAGCCGGGCGCGTCAGAAAATTCGTCACTGGCTCAACAAAAACGAAGAAAACCTCTATATAGACAAAAGTATCATCGCCAAAAAACGTCCCGTCCCCCCTCCGGAAAAAACTGAACAGTCAAAAGAAGAGGATACCGACAAGAAGCCGGAAGAAGATACCATCATCAAGCAGGTGGTGGACCGGGCCCGAATAGCCTTCCGAATAGGCAATGAAAAAAACATGATGATCAGCATTGCAAAATGCTGCAACCCCTCCAACGGGGACGACATTATCGGGTATGTGAGCCGGGGCCGCGGTATCATCGTGCATCGTCGGGACTGTCCGAACCTCAAGCATATCCAGGACTTTGACAACCGTTCGATCGAAGTCGAGTGGGAAACCTCATCACCCAAGGAGGTCCGCCGTTTCCGGGTTACCAGCCGTATGACCGGTGACCTTTTTTCAGAAATCGAAGGGGCTGTCCGAAAATACCACGGCCACTTGATCGAGGGAAAGCTTGAAGAAAACGAACGGGGCAACCTGGGCGGTAGGTTTTCAATGGAACTGGAGCACAAGGACGATTTCAAAAAGGTGATGAAGGCAATCCGCGCGATCCCTTCGGTGATCAATATTCAAGCTATCTAGGATAGAAACCCAAAAGCGAAAGACTTTCCTCCACTTCCTGACCCTCACTTTTAGAAAAAAGCCATTACATAAAAACACTTGTAAACCCTAATGCACTATTACTAATAGTTTAACATACAATTTTTATTTTTCATCCCTGACAATCCCTGATTTTTTAAAAAGAACGGATTTTTTACATAGTTCGCTCAACGGAAATATCCAGGGGCAGAAAATGGGGTAGGCGAAATTAGTTGTTGACATTTGTGTGACTTTTGTGTATCCTCCCTAAAGGAGATGTCACTATGAAATTTATTACCGTTCGCGATTTTCGCACTTCCCCGGCCCAAATCTGGAAACAACTTCCGGGTGAACAAGAATTCATTATTACAAACAACGGCAAACCGATTGCTTTGCTTACACCACTCACTGATGAAACCCTGGAAGAAACTATTCAGACTATACGAAAAGCCAGAGCGCTGAATACGGTTAGGAAAATGCAGGAACTTTCCATTAAAAAAGGCACATACACCATGTCTGAAGATGAGATAGAGAATGAAATTAGAGAATCCAGAGAAATTAAAAAATGAACGTGGTTCTCGATACCAATGTACTCATATCCGGACTTATTAATCCCAAGGGCACACCGGCAAAGATTATCAATTTGTTACTCAATGAAAGAATAATCTTATTCTACGATAACCGTATATTACAGGAATATAACGAGGTTCTCCACAGAGAAAAATTTGGATTCACCTCCGACTTGATTGATCCCTTGATAGATTTTATCAGAAGTGAAGGACAGTTCGTTGCAGCCGATCCTATAACCACACATTTTAATGATGAAGATGATAAAATGTTTCTGGAAGTTGCAGAAAGTGCTGCCGTAGATTTTTTGATCACCGGAAATACGAAACATTTTCCCGATAGCAACAGAATCGTTACACCAAAAGAATTTATTGAAATCAGGCTAAAGTGAGTCTTATTGCAAAATCTAGGTGAAAGGCTCACCCGGGACCCTTTACAACTCCAGCCTGGTATATATATCCAGCCAGAAGTCCTCGTGATCGATGGTTCCCTTCAGGTAGAGGGACAAAGAATCCCGGATGCCCGCTGAGAAGCGTTTCCAGTAGACCTCTTGCCAGTCGGGGATCTCCCGACGCAGCTTCGCCTGTTCCTGAAGCCCCATCCGTCCCTCGGAGTAGGAGATGAACTGCTCGATCATGGTAACCAGGAGGTCCTTCGGGAGGCCACTGTCCGGATCGACGCCGCTCTCCGGTGTTACCTTGCTGTTGGAGGCAGGAGCGGAGAAATCCCGCGGCTCATCCTGCCCTTCCTCCCGGCGCCCCCCGGCATCCACGAGCCCCGCACCGCCCCGGCTTCCCGGTGAAACTCGATCCCGTGTACCACCGCGGTTTTGGTTTGCCCCGCCCTGACTTTGAGCTTTACCACCCCGGTTTTGAGCTTTACCGCTGCCGCCCGGGTCGTGAGAAGGAGTGCGCCCTTCCGGGTCGGGTATCCACGCGTGGAGCAACTCCCGGACCTGTTCATCACTGAGGTCGGGAGCTTCCTTGCGTATGATATCTACAGCAAAATTTTTGACCATGTTACGGATAGTGTCCCGGGAATAGCTCATCTGTTCGGCGATAGTTCGGGCGGTCCCCTCGGCCAGTTGCTTCGGAGAGATCTCCATCCCCCCGTATCCTTCCTGTGCTTCGGCCGCTTCATCCCTGCGCTTCAGGGCGGCCCGGATCACCTCCAGTTCGTCCCGATCGGCGTGGTTGAGAATTATGTCGACCAGCTGGTACAGCTCGTCCCGTTCCATGGCGCCCCTCCCCGGCCGGACTACAACACTATCGGTTCTGCCCGATACTCTCTCAGACGTTGAACTTGAAGTGCATGATGTCTCCGTCCTTTACAACGTATTCCTTGCCTTCAATTCTCAGTTTGCCCGCCACCTTCACCTTCTGCTCACTTCCGTGGGTGAACAGGTCTTCACAGTGATAGACCTCCGCCTTTATGAAACCGCGCTCGAAATCCGTATGGATCACCCCCGCGGCCTTCGGCGCGGTATCCCCCGCGTGGAAGGTCCAGGCACGGTCCTCGTCGGGACCGGCGGTAAAAAAGGTCCTCAATCCCAGCATATTGTACCCGGTGTGGATAAGGCGGTTCATCCCCGACTCTTCAAGACCCGCGGCTTCCAGGAATTCTATACGCTCTTCCACCGTCTCGAGAAGTGAAATCTCCGCTTCAAGCTTGCCGCAAATGGAGATAACCTCGGCCCCCTCTTCAACGGCGATCCCCCTGACGGTCTCCACATAGGCGTTGTCCTGAAGAATCCCGTCTTCATCGACATTGCAGACGTACATCTGGGGTTTCAAAGTGATCAGGTGGAGGTCCTGGAGGAGACGCAGTTGATCCTCCTCCAGTTCCAGCGATCGGGCGGGTTTGCCCTCCTGCAGGGCGTCGTACAAACGGTCCAACAACGGCTGCTGAGCTGCGGCTTGTTTGGCCGCGTCGGTCTTCGCCGCCTTGAGGGTCTTTTCGTTTTTGTCACGCCTCTTCGCCACCGTCTCCAGGTCCGCCAGGGCGAGCTCAACATTGATAGTTTCAATGTCCCGTCGAGGATCGATTCCCCCGCTCACATGCACCACGTCCGGATCATCGAAACAGCGGACGATATGCGCGATCACCCCCACTTCCCTGATGTGCGAAAGAAAACGGTTCCCCAGCCCCTCTCCTTTGCTGGCTCCCGCAACAAGACCGGCGATATCCACGAACTCTACCGTCGCCGGAATCACCTTTTCGGGAGGTATGAGTTCACTGATCTTCCGCAGGCGCGGGTCCGGTACACTTACGATACCCACATTCGGGTCGATAGTGCAAAAAGGATAGTTCGCCGCTTCCGCCGGCGCGGCGGTCATAGCCGAAAAAAGGGTGGATTTTCCCACATTCGGCAACCCGACTATTCCACAATTCAATCCCATGTTTTTATTACTCCTTGATGTGTGGTGCCTTTTGGAAGGCGGGACAGTGTCTGCCGGTGGAGCGATAGACCGAAACACTCGGTAATCCTCGGCTTTTTACACCAAAGACCCTGCACCCCCTCGGAAAGAAACGGTCCCAGGTGACAAAAAAGTGACGGCATTTCAAACAGTTCGGCGGACGGCTCGGTGTCCCAACTTCCATACCCTTTTTTTCTTCCCTTCCACCGGCAAAAACACCCGGCTCGCACCTTATCTTTTTTCATTATACACCGGCCAGGATAATCGCCTCAACAGCAATAAGCTTCATGACAATATCCATCGACGGCCCCACCAGATCCTTTAGGGGATCTCCGATGGAATCACTGATCACCGCTGAACGATGCGCGACGGTTCTCCGGCCTCCGAAAGCACCGGACTCTATATGCTTCTTTGCATTGTCCCAGCCTCCGCCCGCGTTGTTCAGGGTCATGGCCAGCATTGTCCCGGAGGCGGTTGTTCCGACCAGCACACCGCCAAGCATTGCATGGCCTGCCACGAACCAGATCATCACGGGAAAGAGGAGGGTAATCACACTGGCCACGTACATAAATAAAATTGAATGTTTTTGCCCCAACTTTAAGAGACCGGCGGTATCCCGGTTCCATTCCTCCGGTTTACCCCAATCAAAGATTCTCCGATTCTCGACTATCATTCGATACATGACCCGATTTACCCCCCTCAGGAGATAGGAAGTCAAAAGGTAGGGAAAGGCGGACCCGAGGAAGACTCCCGCCAGCACATGAAACTCCAGCAGATCAATGACGCGTATTTTTGCAACATGGGTGTATACCACAAAGAGGACTATCGATATGAAAGCGGCGGAAATGATCGCGTACATCTTTCCCACCGCGTTAAGGGAGTTTCCCATTACATCCAGCTTGTCGGTTCGTTCACGGGAAGCAGGATGGAAAGAACCAAGCATAACCAAAGCCCCCGCATTATCGGTAATAGGACCTGATGCATCCACCCCCGCCTGCATTGCGGTACTGGAGAGAAGGCCCAGCGCGGCGAGGGTGATCCCGTAGAGCCCGCTCATACCCTGAACAGCGAAGAGGACCACGAAGATCAGAAAAACAGGAACAATCACCGAAGCTGTTCCCAGGTGCAAGCCCTCCACCACCGCGGGAGTCACGCCCCCCCGCGCGGCTCCGGCAATTCCTATGACCGGTTTTCCCACCCGACTGGTTGTATATCCTGTAAAAAAACTGATACAGATACCGCTCACCACACCGAGGGCATAGGAACCGTAAGCACCATAGCCTTCAGGACCCGGCACGAGCAACCAGATCAGGGGCAGTCCGGCGAGAAGCAGTAGCACATTTACCAGAACCCCTCCCCTCAAAATCGCCCGTTGGGGATCGCCACTTTCCGTCATCCGTACCATCAGGGGCATTCCCATGGAAACCAGAACTCCCAGCCCTGCCAGCAGAAGGGGGAGAAAAGTGAGAGCGGGATCACCAGTTGAAGCACCGACCAGCATGGCCCCGAGTATCGCCACCACATAGGACTCAATCAAGTCAAAACTCATCCCGGTGATATCATTTACATTGTCCCCCACCATGTCCGCCAACACCGCGGGGTTCTTCGGATCATCCTCATCCATATCATGTTCTAT
>CAZJIN010000181.1:0-5954 GCA_964545955.1 uncultured Sediminispirochaeta sp. | reverse complement strand
AGAGAACCCAGGTCATTCTCTATTCCGAGTGCTTCTGCCGCATCAATGGTGGTCATTTCCAGAACCTTCCCCGGCGGGAGTATATGGGGATCATGAAAAAAGGTCCTGTGGTAATGCATGCACCTGTTCATGTGCCGGAACATATCATAGCTTCGATCGGGTGCGGTTCCGTCTGATCCCAGCATTACCACTACTTCCGCATCGAGCATTTCGGGAACCGGACATCTTCCTATTATCGACATCACCGCACTGGGGTTGTGGACTATCCGGGTTTCGCTCGCGCGGCACAGTTCAATCTCACTATCATCGAGATCGATGGAGTGTGAAAAGAATGCATCGGGACCCAGGAGATTCAGTTTTTCGTGGGCTATTTTGACCGTTCCCCTCCTATGGCCGTCCTGGGTAAAGAGCACCTTGTATTTTTTTGACAGATCCCGTACTATTCGGGCCTGTTTTTTTATTTCACCCCAGGAATGGTTATTCTCCACATCCGTTTCATCGTAGACGGGAAAGGTGAGACAGATCCGTATTTTCCCGTCTTCGCTTCCGTGTCTTTGCTGAATGATAGTTTCACAGGTTTCCATCTGCTTCTCAAAGCCGATCATCCGTTCTTCTCTCCGGTTCTCATTGTATTGGATAAACCTGCGGGGATAGGGGGGACGACATGGGCCCACCCCAAGAATGGAGCGAATCCCGATCTTTGCGACCGCGCGGCAGTGCTGTTCCGCGTAGACCGGATCATCAACCCTCATCAGGTCAGGGCCTCCGCCAAGCACAGAGACACCACAGGTGGTGCCGCACTTCAGTCGTTCCAGCGCCGACAGCTGTGCTTCGGCGAACCAGAACTCTTCATCCGTGTCTTCCGCGTAAATTTTTTCGCATGCCTTGAACCACAGTTCGGAATTGCCACCACCCAGGGTTTTTACAAGGCCATGTCCCGAGTGGGCATGGCCGTCGATCAGGCCGGGCATGACGACCATGTGTTTTGCATTGATGACCTTTTTGGCCCTGTATTTTCCTTCCAGGTCATGGGAAGGTCCGATATCTATAATTCGTGAGTCGTGGATTGCGACGGATCCTCTCTCAAGAACCCTCCTCTCGAGATCCATAGTGATAATTATACCATCGGTTATCAGAATATCTATCATACCTGCCCCCCTCCGGGAGAGTAATACTTCAAAAAATTCGATCTCCCGTAATATCGTATCCAATATTATGGTGGATAAAATCTATAATGTAAATAGAAATAGTATCGTAAATTTCATTATATGAAATCTACTTTTGTTATAAATTTGACAGTTTAAAGTTTACATGTTTTAATTTCATTTGTGATGATACTACTCATCATTAGCAAACTACAATGTGGAGGAAGATGAAGATGAAGAAAAAAAGGGTTTTTTTAATTTTCGTTCTTTTCTTGTTCACCGCGACCATGGTTTTTTCCGGTGGACAAGGCGAAGAAGGAACAGGGGAGGCTGAAGAAAAGATTCTGAGGTGGGCCTTTTCCCAGGATGTGTATTCACTTGACCCCTTTGGAGCTGCGAGCAGCTTTAACCTTGCCTTTCTAGATCATGTATATGATCCGTTGGTTCGATATAACAATGATCTGGAAATTGAACCCGCGCTGGCAACCTCATGGGAGGCTCTTGAAGGGGATCACTGGCGTTTCACCCTGAGGAAGGGGGTAAAATTCCACAACGGTAACGACTTCAACGCGGATGATGTAGTCGCTTCAATCGACAGATGTAAGCATAACGATTCAGCCTTAAGGGGTAATATACCCGCCATCGTGGAAGCCCGCAAAGTTGATGATTATACCGTAGATTTTATTCTTACCGGTACCTACACGCTCTTATTGAACGATCTTACCAATATTCACATGATGGACAAAGAATGGATGATCGAAAATGATTGTATTAACCCTGTTGATGTGACCATGGGAGATACGAGTTACGCCAGCACCCATGCAAACGGCACCGGACCTTTCTACATGGATTCATGGCAGCCCGATAACAAGGCTGTTTTTTCGGTTAATCCCAACTGGTGGGATAAAGCTGAACACAATCTTGACGGAATGGTTTTTACGCCTATCACATCGGATGCTACCCGGGTGGCTTCTTTGCTCTCGGGAGAGGTCGATTTTATCTACCCAATGCCCTTGCAGGATGTGAACAGAGTAGAACAATCCCCCGACCATGTGGCTATGGTAAGCCCCGGTCTAAGAACGATATGGTTTTCAATCAATCAGGCACCGGAGGAGCCCAACAACTCCAATCTTGAAGGTGAGAACCCCTTGCGTGACGTACGGGTGCGTAAGGCTCTGTATCACGCTATCGATATTGAATCCATCCATGAAAAAATAATGCGAGGCATGTCTCGAAATGCGGGACTGTATGTAGCTCCGGAAATCCCGGGCTATGTGGAAGAACTCGATGTACGTTTGCCCTATGACCCTGAAAAGGCAAAAGAACTGCTTGCCGAAGCGGGTTACCCAAACGGTTTCTCGATTGGTCTTGATGTATCCCAGGGTAATTTTGTGAATGATGAACAAATAGGTCAGGCCGTAACGGCAATGTGGTCCGCAGTGGGCGTTGATGCTCGTTTGTCCGTAAATCCTCCATCAATTCACTGGCAGAAAGCCTTAGGTGGAAAATGTGATGTATGGATGCTCGGATGGGCTACTCTGCCTATGCTGGATTCCTATAGCGTTCTTGCACAAATATTGCACAAATCAACTGATCAGTACGGTGCGTACAACCCCGGTGGGTATGACAATCCGCGGGTAAACGAACTTATTCAGAAGGTAGCCCTCGAACTTGATGAGGAAAAACGACTTGAAATGATTCGTGAGATCTGGGAGTTGGCTTTGGAAGATATGCCCATGATTCCTCTCCATCAGCAGCCCAACGGATGGGCGACACGAGAAGGGGTCCACGTGATAAAAACGGGAGATAATAAGCCCCGGCTGTGGACGGCAACTATGGATTAGAATTTACCGGCATATTAAGATAAGATAGAAATGATGTTTTTCTCCTGATCAGGGAGCCTCCCTGGTCAGGAGTATTTTCACAATACTAATGCAAAAGGATTTTGAACGATGGCTTTTCTAATTCGTCGATTATTGCAGGGTATTCTGGTCATGTTGGTTGTATCTCTAATATCCTTTACCGTGTTCAACTACGTGGGAGACCCTGTGGCCAATATGGTTCCACAGGATGCCTCACCTGAAGAACGACAGGTCTTACGCGAAAAACTTGGTCTGGATGAACCGGTTTTTGTACAGTTTGCCCGATACATTTCGAGAGTGGCTCAGGGTGAGTTTGGATTGTCTTATAGGAACCAGCGGTCCGTATCCAGCCTTCTGGCTGCGCGAATGCCTGCTACTGTTGAGCTGGTATTATGCGCAACAGTAGTATCTATTTTAATCGGCATTGCGAGTGGGGTATTCACCGCTTTGAAGCGGGGAAGTATTCTCAGTAATTCAATACAATTTGTTTCACTCATTGGAATTTCAATCCCCACTTTTGTAACGGGAATTATGCTTATTTATATTTTCTCCGTTCATCTGCACTGGCTCCCGTCCTTCGGGAGGGGCGGAGTAACCAATATCGGTTGGTGGACCTCAAGCCTGTTGAGCTGGAAGGGAATAAGCCACTTGATTCTACCCACACTTATGCTGGCTTTTTTTCAAATAGCCTTGATTCTTCGTATAGTCCGCTCAGAAATGCTTGAGGTGCTCAGGACGGATTATATTCGTTTTGCCCGGGCGAGGGGGATTTCAAATAGGATTATCAACTTTAGATATGCCCTTAGAAACGCCCTTGTCCCGGTTATTACGGTGGTGGGAATGCAAATAGGAATCATGATAGTTTTCTCGATTGTGACGGAGACGGTCTTTCAATGGCCCGGTCTGGGGCTGCTATTTATTCAAGCTGTTACCTTTGCAGACATTCCTGTGATAGCCGCTTATTTATTGCTTGTCTCTGTTATTTTTGTGGTGATGAATATCATAGTGGACTATCTCTATTACATAGTTGATCCTAGATTGAAAAGCACAAAAATGGGGAGTGCCGGTCATGCCGCGTGAAATAAAGGAAAAAAACAGTTTTTTTACTCTAGTCATTGAGAAGTGGCGCAGTTTTATCGATAGTGATTTGGTATACAGTTTTTATAAATCAAAGATATCAGTTGTCAGTGCTATTATTGTTTTTGTTATTCTCTTTTCCTCAATCTTTGCACCGATAATTGCTCCACATACCCCCTTTGATGTGTCTACCGTTTCTCTGAAAAACAGCGAGATCCCCCCTGCCTGGATGGAGGGAGGTGATTCCACGTATATCCTTGGAACCGACACTCAGGGAAGGGATATGTTTTCCGCTATTCTCTATGGAGCCCGTATCTCAATTTTTGTGAGTTTTGTGAGTATTTTTATTGCCATGGTTGTAGGTGTAGCTGCGGGGCTTCTAAGCGGTTATCTCGGGGGTCCTCTGGATGCATTTATCATGCGAATAGCCGACGTGATGATCAGTTTCCCTTCTTTATTAATTGCTCTGCTCATCAGTGGAGTTGCGAGGGCGGTGTTGCCCAGTGATGTGCAACAGTACGCGGCTATATACGTGTTGATATTTTCTATCGCCTTCACCAGGTGGGTACATTTTGCACGACCGGTGCGCGGTTCTACCATGGTAGAAAAAAACAAGGAATATACCCTGGCTGCACGTGTAATAGGCTTACACCCAATAGTAATCATGGTCCGCCATGTGATGAGAAATGTGATGAATCCGGTTTTTGTAATAGCTACCATTAATCTTGGAAATGCTATTCTCATAGAGGCTACTCTTTCATTTCTTGGTGTTGGTATGCCGCCGACACAACCTTCCATGGGAACGCTGATCCGAATCGGAAATGAATATCTGTTTTCTGGATTCTGGTGGATCGTTATATTTCCCGCCTTAGTTCTTGCGCTGCTTGTTCTGTCTGTAAACCTGCTGGGCGATTGGTTACGTGATGCTTTAAATCCAAAATTGAGATAGAGAGGGAGTTGTGAACAACGCAAAAGATAATACTACAACCGTATTGAAAGTTGAAAATTTAAGTATTGATTTCCCAACGAGGCGCGGTATTCTAAATGCCGTTAATGATGTCTCCTTTTCAATTCAATCAGGCGAAGTACTGGGAATAGTAGGTGAATCAGGGGCCGGAAAATCAATTACAGGAACTGCTATTACCGGTTTATTGGAATCTCCCGGGAGAATCTCCGGTGGCAAAATCTATCTGGAAGATAAAAGGATTGACGACCTTTCCTATGAAAGTATGAGAAAGATTCGGGGGAAAGAAATAGGGGCTATTTTTCAGGATCCCTTGACCAGTCTGAATCCACTTTTTACTGTGGGAGAACAACTCGAACAAACCATTCTTACCCATTTAGACTTGACAAAAAACCAGGCGAGAAAGAAAGCTCTCGATCTTTTAAAAGAAGTAGGAATTCCGGCAGCTGAACAGAGGATAGATCATTATCCCCACCAATTTTCCGGTGGAATGCGGCAGAGAGTTGTAATAGCACTTGCCCTTTGCGCGGATCCCAAATTTATTATTGCCGATGAACCGACAACCGCCCTTGATGTTTCTATACAGGCTCAGATTATTACACTTCTGAAGCGTTTGTGTCTTCAGCATAGCTTAGCGGTCATGTTGATTACCCATGATATGGGAGTCATAGTGGAAACCGCAGATCGGGTAGGTGTTATGTACGCCGGCAGACTGGTGGAAATAGGATCAACCAAAGATATCGTTGATAATCCTGAACACCCTTATACAAAAGGGCTTATAGGGGCAATTCCCAAATTTGGCGAGGATGTGAAGCGTCTCGTTCAAATCGAGGGGACCATGCCTCGATTGACTGAAATACCGGAGGGCTGTTCCTTTCACCCCCGTTGTCCCTACGCGTTTGAAAA
>CAZJIN010000180.1:0-5968 GCA_964545955.1 uncultured Sediminispirochaeta sp. | reverse complement strand
CTGTATAGGCGAGAGTACCGGTCCGGTTACCCAGGGCGATCAGGATGTTCAGTACAATCGCCGAGGTGATCGAAAAAACAGTGAAAGCCCAATGTGCCGCCCGGCGGGCGATGTGGTAGTTCCTCTCGTCTTCGCAGACCTCCTTGACCCGACTCTTTGCACCGATCAGAATCAGAAGGGTGATCGGAAAGGCAATGATCGGTACCAGTGCATTACCCAGTACTGTCCCAATGCCCAGGATTGCTCCAAGGATGATCACAACGATCGCTGTCAGTATATGATAACTTCGTGCCTTCATAGTAAGCTCCTTTGAACAGGATTGTTTGAGTAATAGTGTAAAACAAAACATACAAAAAGTAAAGTATATTTTACATTAGCTCTGCAAAATTTATCACGACCTCTACAAAGGATCCCTTTCCCGTGGTATCCTGACCGGAATGGATATATACCATCGATTGAGGAAACATTTCGACATGATGCCCGTCGCCTTTCCCGAAACCGCTTCGGGCATCGAGATAGATATACTTCGCCGCTTTTTTACCGAAGAAGAGGCGGAAGTGGCATTGCAGATGAGCATGCTTCCGGAACGGGCCGAACGAATCCACCGGAGGGTGGCAAGGTCTGACCGGAACGGTGCCGCGGAGCTGTCCCTCGAAAGGATCCGTACTATTCTCGATACCCTCGACGAAAAGAGGGTGATTAACAGTTCCACCGTCCGTCGCCGCACTGGTCCTGCAAAGGTTTATGGAAAACTCCCCTTCGCGGTGGGGCTCTACGAGTTCCAGCTTGACCGCCTGACCCGGGATTTCGAGATCGAAGCCTCGGACTACATGGATGAGGCTTTTATGGACGGTTTTACCGGTGAATCTCCGAGGCAGATGCGTACTATTCCGATCAACGAAACAATCCTCCCCGACCGGAATATCAGCCGCTACGACAGCATCAGGAACGTGATTCTCGAATCCCGGGGACCCTTTGTTGTGCAGAACTGTATTTGCCGCCAGGGTAAAGAACTCCTGGGAGGGAGCTGCACACAGACGGAGCTCAAGGAAACCTGTCTTGCCCTCGGCCCCGCTGCTCTCGGGGCACTGAAAGAGGGCCGTGGTACCAGGATGACGAAGGAGGAAACCCTTCGTTTTCTCGAACGGGCGGAATCGGAAGGACTGGTGCTGCAGGCTCAAAATACACAAAATCCCATTTTCATCTGTTGCTGCTGCAGTTGCTGCTGTCAGATCCTTTCCAGGGTGAAAAAGCTCCCGAACCCGGGAACCCTTTTGAAATCGAACTACTTTGCCGCCGTGGATCCGGAGATCTGTCTGGGCTGTGGCAGGTGTATCCCCCGCTGTCCCATGGATGCGATCGAGCTGGTCGAGGGCTCCCCGGGCGGAGCTGCATCCGCAGGGTCCGTTGGATCCGCGACAAGGAAACTTCGCCGGTCGGCTTCGATTGCCCCGGAGCGCTGCATCGGCTGCGGGCTCTGTTTTTCCGTCTGTCCCGTTGACGCCCTCTCCATGCGGAGCAAGAGCAAAGCAAAGGATCCACCGAAAAACGCAATGATCATGTATGTAAGGATGTTCATCGGCCGTTTTGGAGCGATCCGGGGGGGCTTTCTGCTACTGAAAGCGGGGCTCGGTTTCCGTGTGTAATCCTCAGAATCCGGGTATCAACGGCGGATCCAACTCTTCACCCAATCGACCCACTCCCCGACGCCCTCGCCGGTTCTGCAGGAGACCGGAAAGATTTCCATCGACGGGTTGAGTAGCCTGACCCGGTCCCGTAGTTTTTCCATATCAAAATCCGTGAGCTCGAGAAAATCGATCTTGTTAACCACCAGGGCTTCGCAGCTTCGAAACATGAGGGGGTATTTCAGGGCTTTATCGTCCCCCTCAGGGACACTCAGCATCATCACATTTGTGTTGGCCCCGGTATCGAACTGGGCGGGGCATATCAGGTTCCCGACATTTTCCAGAAAAAGAAGATCGACAGGGGCAAGGTCCATGGCTTCAAGGGTTTTCATGACCATCCAGGCGTCCACATGGCAGAAGCCCCCGGTGCGGATTTGCACCGCTTCGACACCCGCCGCCAAAATTTTTTCGGAATCCACCAGGGAATCCATATCCGCCTCGATCACGGCGGCCCGGATTGCATCACCGTCGGCCCGGACTGTCTGTCCGGCGGCCCGGATTGTATCACCGTCGGCCCGGTGATCCGCGAGTACTTCCAGGGTCCTGAGGATCAGGCTGGTTTTTCCCGCTCCGGGAGAGGCCATGAGGTTGAGCATAGTGGTGTCGGCCTTCACGAGAAGGTCCCGGACTCGGGCGGCCTCTTTTTTGTTATCTCCGTGGATCTCTTCCCCTATTTCGATCAGCCTGATATCCTTCATAGTGCCTCCATACTCTTCACAGTGTATTCAGTACCGGAGGTCATGTGAACCCTGGAAGATCCGCATTGTGGGCAGACCGGGGATTCATCAGCGGACAGGTCCGACGGGAATTCATCGAAACAATCATCACAGACGAACCGGCAGGGAACTTTTGTAACTTCCAGCGCGGCGGTAGCGGCTACGCTGCCCTTTGCCAGGGTGGAGAAGTATCGCTGGATCCATTCCTCCTCAAGGTCGCTTAACGCGCCGATCTCCAGAAATATTTTTTTTACCTCTCCGACCTTATGGCGCTGAGCGTACCTGAGAACGATATTCAGGATATCCTTTGTGATTGCTAGTTCATGCATCCTTTCTGAACCTTATGGTGCTTCTTGCCCCCTGTCAACGGCCGCTTTCAGCAATTGCCGGGCCACTTTTTGAGGATCAATCCAGGAAGTACAGGGTAAGAATACCGCCGACCAGCATTTTTATTCCCAGAACAAAGCCTACCACGAGGAATATGTGTTTCACAAATCGGTTGCCCCTGTGACCGGCATAGCGGGAACCGAGATATCCCCCGAGAAGCGAACCAAGAACGGCGGCGACAGCCAGGGATGGGTCGAAGAAGCCCTTCCGTATATACAGAAAAGAGGCGAAGGTAACCCAGAAAAAGGCCGTTCCAAAGTAATGTCCCAGGGCGGTGAGAAAATCGAAACCCCGTACCCTGCAGGTCAGTGCGGTAAAAATAATTCCGTTTCCCGACCCGAGTATGCTTTCGTAGAAGCCCATCAGGATTGCGAGGGGATAGCTGTACCACTTCACTTTGCCGCTTCCCGGGGGACGAGAACTTATACCGAGGTCACGGTGCAGACCGGAATAAACGACCAGCACAAGTATAAGGCATCCAATGATTGGCTCCAGGACCCGCTCGTCGATATACACTACGACCTGTACACCGATATAGGCCCCTGCCAGACCGAAGAAGGCAAAAAGCAGCAGGAAGCCCCACTCAACTCGACGCTTCCTAAGGTAGTTCCACGCTGAAACAGGGGTCCAGAAAATCGCGCAGATCTTGTGGGTGGAGAGTGCCGTCGGCAGAGGAACTCCCGCCCAAAGAAAAATAGGAAGGCTGATCACCGAGGCACCGCCACCGGACATCACGCTCAGCAGGGTGGCCCCGAAGGACGAAAAAAAGACAATCAGCGAGGTTTCCATAAATCAAGTATAACACGAGATTCGTGATGCCGCGGACCACATCAAAATACAGCGGACCACAGCGGACGGGTAGCTTAGGTACGGCAAAGGCTCCAGAGAGAGCTCAGGCAGTCGCGCAGACGATTGGCGAGTTGAGGATTGTCCCCTGATCCGGTGGTAACGTCATCGGTGTTTTCGAAGACACGGTAGGGTACCCTGACCCCTCCCACGTTCAGGTAGTCGGGATCATTGGCGGAAAACTCATCCCAGTCCATCTCGCCGTAGAGATATCGCAGTTTTTCGTCCTCGAGGGAGTGTTCCAGTATGCTGTGGGGTTTGTCGGGATTTTTGCGGAGACGATTTTTGCGCAGAGATTCTTCAAAGGGGACCTTTATGTACAGCACCGCGGCTCTCTGAAGGAGTTCCGGTGAGAGGTGGGAGAAGGCCGCAGCAAAACCTCCATGCTCACTGCCCCTGGCAAACTCTATTATGGCGGTCCGGCTCCGACCGAAGGCGGTTCCGTCCGTTACCTGTTTCCAGTACTCGAGTTCAAGTCTTTCAATCAGGACATTCCATAGTTCCTTCTCTTTGAAATACCCACCGGAGGTGCTGTGGAGCCGTTCCAGTCCAAGCCTGCTCAGAATATCGTCCTCTTCGAACCATGACCAGATCATTGGAAAATCATCGATTTCGATGAACTCTCCGATTTTCAGATCCTTTATCCTTTTCTCAAGGGAGGTGTTTTTCAGATAGGCGATAATTTCACTTTTTCCTGCGGCGGGCCGGCCAATGAGAATAAGAATGTTGAAAACCTTATCTTTGTTTTTCATGAATATTCCCCTTTATTGTCTAAAGTACATTCATTTTCACTGCCCTGTCGATGAGATCCTGGTATTTTCTGTCCAGTTTGTGCACTATCGGGATATTGGCTTTTCTCGTTTTATCTGCCGAGGGTCTTTTCTCCGTGGGAGGGGCTTCCTTCGTCTCCGATTCCTGGTCGCCCTCCGATTCCTGGTCGGGAAGGAGCTGGGCCAGACGGTCCGGATTCGCACCGTATCTGTGTACCAGGTAGTCGATGGATTCCTGGTCCAGGGGCATACCGTGATAGTTCACCAGGACGTGGGCGAGTCGATGAATAGGGGTGTGCATGTTTTTTTGTACCTCCCGAACGAGGGCCACCGCCAGGCCGGCCTTGGTTGCGGAGGTCATATCGGGCTCCACGGAAGTAAGGTAGGGCGCGTTGGAACTTTCAATCGCGTACTGTACTTCGAACCGACTCAGCTTGAGTTCCTTTTCCAGTTTCATTGCAATGTCGAGGGCTAGTTTTTTGTAAACCTCCGCGCGCGGAGGGTCTCCCTGAGCGATGGTGTTAAAAAATTTCTGAATATCCCGGGCAAAGCGCATTTTACCGTTCTTAGACAGGGCAATATGCTTTTCCACGATTTTTATACCCCTCCTGTGTTCGCGGGGTCTGAGGAGGTGGAGCGGAAATTTTCTCGCGGAGTTGGCTCTGGTTTCATGGTATCTTTTTTCACTGCGACGCAGGGAGGCGTAGCGTTTTAGCAGATTGCCGTTCGCGGTTCTCAGAGATCGATGGAGTTGGAGCGCGGTGTTCAACTGCTCGAATTGTTTTTTCAACTCCCCTTGTTTTTGTTTTTTTCTGCGATGAAATGTCATGGGGCCTGTTAGTTTTTTTAGTTCCAGGTAGTGCTGTTCTATCGCCAGGAGAATGTTGTTGTACATACGTTCGACATTGGTGAACACGGGAGCGGCCGCAGGTACAATATCCACTCTCTCCGATTCGGCCAAGAGCTCCGCCATCTCCCGAAGCCTGCTGTTATGCATATACGCGGCTTTACGAAAGGCGAGCCGGGCGCGGTCAAAATTCTCCGAAGCTTCGGTAAACTCTTTTGAACCGATGTAGTGCAGTGAAAAAAGCGGTATATTCCGGCCGGCGAGCAGTTCATAGGCGAGGGTATACACCTCTTCCGCGTCGTTGAGGGTCATGGCGTCGAAATCGTGTTCTTCCCCCGCTGCAAGGACTCGCCCGATAAAGCCCTCAGTTCGGGTTCGGCCGGTCTGTTTGCTGGGGGGGTGGCCTTCGAACCTTCGTAGAAGAAGGTCGGCCACTGTCTGTGAAGAAAGCCGAACCTCTTCAATCGTTTGGTTCAACCTTTCGGCGACCCGGCTCCGTTCATCCTCGATTCGGGCGAGTAGACCGTTTTTTCGATAGATCTCTATCCTGTGTGCCGCCTGAGCAAGTTCTGAATCACCGGTGATGTCTTCTACCGCGGTCTTCACCGTTTCGGTTCGGGAGTCAGGATTTTCAAGCAGGTATTTTGCCGCCAGGAGCGTACGGTTCTCCTTATCGTACTCGAGGAGGGTCTGGTTTCTCGCGTAGAGGATCAGGTC
>CAZJIN010000179.1:0-5971 GCA_964545955.1 uncultured Sediminispirochaeta sp. | reverse complement strand
TAGAAAATATGGCAATTGCTCATCGGTTGGAGGCATTCTCAGTATGGAAAGTGTACCACACTTTCCATACTGAGAATTGCTGGCTTGCTTGACTTTTCAGCATCATATCGGTATGATTGCCCCAGAATTCAGAAGAATCGCAAGGAGAAAATATGTCCAAATCACATAGAGGAAGTGGAATCAGAGAGCTTATCAAACAGGGACGTTCCACCTGTCCTGTCTGCAAACGTTCGGGAATCAAGCTGATGTACGAACACGAGGTAGGCGAAAAAAAGATCATGGTGTGCAAACAGTGTCACGCGACCATCAAACATGGCAAGGCCGAAGAGGCCCTGGCAGGCCTCTAGATTATCCGCTCATATCGAGAAATCTTCGTAGTACAGGTCCCGTCGGTGTCTCCAGTCTGATGCGTCGGTTGTCTATGTGAACGCCTCTGGGCTGAACGTACAAGGGGCGGGCGCCGACGAATCCTATCGATAGGATCACCGTTTCCTCCGCGTGAGCCATCCCCCCCATACCCGGAAAGAGAAAATTCCCCACCGAATAGGCGATCAGACCACCGTGGTAGGCCTCCATTCCCTGGAGTACATGGGGATGATGGCCGACGATGAGATCCGCCCCCGCGTCAATGCACTCGCGGTAAAAATCGCGCTGTTCGGGCACGGGTTCGGATGACCACTCCCTCCCTCCATGGGCAACGACGATGTCTATACTGTGGGGACCGGCAAAACCGCGGATAGTATCCAGGACCTCTGGACCGGAAAAAATAATCCCCCCCCGGGTCTCACTGACCGCTGCCATGGTCCGTCCGTTAAAACCGTTCTTTTCCCGAGGATAGGCCCCCACCGAAAGCACCTTCAACGGAAAGCCCGACACTACAGTCTCGAAGGGTCTATATGCTTCGGATGGGGTGAGACCCGCGCCGGAAGTGGCGATACCCGCGTTTTCCAGGTGGAGAAGGGTGTCCGCGAAGCCCACGGTTCCGTAGTCATAACAATGATTGTTGGTGATAGAAAGGTAGTTAAAGCCGGCGGCCCGGAGCCACGGAAGCACCTCCGGTGAAAACCTGAAATTGTAGGATTTGGGTATGGGAGTTCCCCGGTAACTTACCGCTCCTTCGAGATTGCCCATGAGAAAGTCTTGAGCTCTGAGGATTGGAAGGGTGTCTCCGAAGATATATTCGATGCCCTCTTCTCCTCGGGCGATCAAAATATCCTGTATACCCCGCTGTACCATGATATCACCAACGCCGGCGATCCATCGTACTTCCGTACTCGGGAAAAAATGGGGATTCTCCTTCAATTCCGAAAGATTCGCAATCCCTGAGAACCATTCTTCCATCTCTTCAAAAAAGGGCGTGCCTTTGTACGAAGTCTCCCCGTTGAGAGACAACACCTTCGTCTCCCATAATGGATAGTCGGTATCGTCTATAACCAGTCCGGAGATCGGAAGGGCCCTCTCGGGAAGGGTTACTTCTTCAGGAAGGGCCAGTTTCAACTCAAGAGCCTCTTGCAGGTTCACTTCCATCCGCGGATCACCGAGGGGAACTACCGGTACCAGGGGGCGTCGTTGTAGAATCGCGGAGAGTTGTCCCCCGGTGGTCCTGTTATCCCCATTCTGAACAATGGAGTCCTTAAGGGTGAGTCGGCCTTCGGGCGAGCCCTCGCAAAGGACGATTTTCTCTTCCCCGGGGGGAACGAATAGCGGTGAGTAATTCCCGGGAAAAGGATGAAGCTCCAGGAGCTGTTCCAACAGAATACGATCTTCCGTTCTCACAGAGATAAGGAGAACCGGTTTTTGAGCGGGGGTCTTTGGGGATGTTTCGTTCTCAGAGATAACACCCCCTTCGGAGGATAGCGAAGGCCTGTCGGGCGTGCATCCGGGCAATGCCAGGAGTAGGAGGGAGATCAGAAATACCCCTGAGAGAGTCAGTCTATTGATTTGCCAGAGGTGTCGGTTCATCCCTTGTGTCCTTTTCAGTGTTGTCTTCTTCGATGAGTTGTAGAATGGTATACTCCTCGAAGGGCTTTCGACTGTTGCGAATAGACTCTTGCAGGAGCCTGCAGGCGGTTGAATACTCACCGGAAAAGGCCGGATTGTCAAGATGGCCGAACAAAAGGGATATGAGTTCTCCCACGGTGGTACGGGAAAGATCCTTCCTGGGGATGATATTGGGGTTTGCGTTGCGGGTTTTGAACAGGAGCCCTCCGTCTTCCAATTGGTCGGTGTAGAATTCAACGGTGTTCGATGTGACGGCAAAACGGTCCGCCAGCTGCTTTATCGTGGGGGGAGATTCTCCATTGTAAAAACTGCGGGCAACATAGAGAAAAATTCGCATTCCTAGAAGCAGCTGATGGGCCGGCGGTCGTCTCACCCCGTGGTGTTCCTTCCAGAGAAGGTGCCTGTGTTGATGCACGTAGGTGATCTCCGCGGCGAGAAAAATGATAAACCAGTTTATCGCGAGCCATATGAGAAAAATGGGGATTGCGGCTATCGATCCGTAGATGAGGGATATCCTGATCATATAATTGGTACCATCGATGAAAATAAAACGGGACAGTTCCCAGAAGACTGTACCGGCTAAAGCACCGATCACACTGCTGCTGAAATTCACATACGCCGACGGTATGGAAAAGATCATGAGCCAAATGGTGAGGAATATGAAAAGAGAAGGGGCAATCTTGAACGCACCTTTCAAAAGGTTTGAAATCTCGGGAGAGCTCTCAACAATCTGTTGAATCGTATGGGTGATGGAAAAACCGGCTCCAATCAGGAGGGTTATGAGCACGAGCACGGCCATGTACATCAAAAATTTTCGTACAAACCGCCGCCGCGAAGAGCTTCCCCAGATGGCGTTAAAATTCAGACTGATTCCGTTGAGAAGCAGCATCGAGGTAAGTGCGAAGAAAAGAAGTCCCACAACGCCGAGGGTACGGGTGTTTTCTATAAAGTATTCGATGTAGCGCAGTACCTCATCGGTGCGGGTCGGGACGAGTGTCTCGATGAGAAACTGCTGAAACTGTCGACGCGCATCGCTGAAAGCACCGAAGCCCGTGAAGAGGGAGAAAATAAACGCGGTGAGCGGGACCATCGCAAGGAGGGTGGAGAAGGCCAGGCTGGAAGCGCGTAACGCGCAGTTATCGAGAACGAATTCCCGGACAACACGACGTAAAAACTCATGAAGGTTCTTGAGGGTTTGTCTGATATAATTAGACATCTGCTCCATATGGGCAGTATAAGATAAAAAGAGAAAAAAACAAGGTTAAAATCAAAAATGCTATAGGGGCTCACCAGTCTTGAGACGGGCAAGCCCCTTTGGTATTAATCTATTTTGGTCACCTTGAGATTATCGAAACTGACTGAGAGGCTATTGGTCCTCAGCGAGAAGTACCTGCCCCTTCCCGGAGCCCCGTCAAGGTAAAATCTAACGTAGGTACCCGGCCTGCTGGGGTCCCACACCTTTACGAGTCCCGTTTTTCCATCAACCTGGATTTTTGCAGGGACCACAAGGTCAAGATTTTTTGCGGTCAGGACGCGGGGGTTCAAACCTATGTCGTAACCGTCGAGGAGTTCCATTTTGGAGTGGCCGGTGCTGCGATACACCTGAGCGCGGAAGCCCGCTTTCCCGTAGCTGGGATTTTCATCATAGTTGATCCATAGCAGGTAGGAATTCCCGTTTCCCCAGGATTTTCCATGATGGGCATCATCGACAAAGACCTGAAGGCCGAAACCGCCCATCCGGTCCACCAGACCGCCGTCTACATATCTTACATCGAAGGTGTATTCCATTACACCGTCCTGGACGGCGCGAAAATTTATTTTGGCCAGAGCTTCGTTGGGATCTCCCTGAACGAGTCGGCCCCTTGATGATTTCCATTCCCCATATGCCCCCGAGGATGAGGTGCCTGAACTAAAACTCGCGTTGAATCTGGTCGTTTCAGCTGTAACGGAGGTAGCCACAAACAGCAATAGAACACATACCGCTACGATGAACATTTTCCTTCTCATACTTTACTCCCTTTATTAAGTGATTTTTTGAGTACAAACCCTTTTATAAATAAACAAATGAGTAATATTCAGGTTACAGAAAAAAAGTGTTATGATATAAAAGATGGAAAAAACACTGGAACACATGAAAAAAGATCGTCGATTCAACGATCATGTTACGTACTGGCATGTGAGCCCCCCTCAGGAGGGGCGTTACGCGCCTTTACCCGAAGATCTCTCCTCACAACTAAGGGATGTTCTGAAAGATCGGGGTATTCACCACCTCTACAGTCATCAGGCTGATGCGTATCGGGCCTCAAGAGAAGGGAGGAATATCGTTGTGGTCACACCCACTGCGAGCGGGAAGACCCTTTCCTACAATCTGCCGGTGATTCAGACTCTTCTGGAGAACCCGGAGATGCGGGCGCTTTATCTTTTTCCCACAAAGGCCCTGAGTCAGGACCAGCAGTCGGAACTCAACGAAGTGGTAATGGGTGGAGCGCTTCCCTTTAAAGTGGCGACCTACGACGGGGATACCCCGAAGTCACTGCGTGTCTCCGCCAGGGAGAGTGGACGGATTGTTATTTCGAACCCCGATATGGTCCATGCAGGAGTCCTACCGAATCATCCGAAGTGGATAAAATTCCTGAGCAATCTGAAGTATATCGTAATAGACGAGGTTCACACCTATAGGGGGATTTTCGGTTCCCATATGACCAATGTGGTAAGACGCTTGAAGAGAATTGCCCGTTTCTACGGAAGTGATCCACAGTTTATCCTCTGTTCCGCCACCATCGGAAATCCCCGGGAACTGTCTGAAAAAATAATTGAAGCGGATATACAACTGATAGACAACAACGGGGCTCCTTCGGGGGAGAAGAACGTCGTGATGTACAATCCCCCCCTCGTGGATCCTGTTCAGGGTATCCGAAGGGGAGTGGTGCTCGAATCGCAACATATCGCCGTCTCTTTTTTGAAAAGGGGCGTCAAAACGATCGTATTCGCAAGATCACGTGTGCGGACCGAGTTAATCTCCTCGTATATAAAAAAATCCCTCTCCAACATGTATACCGATGACAATCGTCTGCGGATAGAATCCTACAGGGGCGGATACCTGCCCAATGAACGTCGGTCCATCGAAAAGGGGTTACGGGACGGAACTGTCCATGGTGTTGTTTCCACGAACGCCCTGGAACTGGGGATTGATATCGGCTCGTTGGACGCTGCCATACTTGCGGGGATGCCCTCGTCAATCGCATCAATATGGCAGCAGGCTGGTAGGGCCGGCCGGCGGTCCACGGTATCAGTGGCGGTGTTGATAGCGTCCGCTTCTCCTACCGATCAGTTTTTGATAAAACATCCTGATTATTTTTTCGGAAGAAATCCCGAATCTGCGCGGATCAACCCTGACAACCTCTACGTGCTGATAGACCATCTCAAATGTGCCGTCTTTGAGCTTCCCTTTGAAGAAAAAGACCGCTTTGGTGGGATGACGGTGGAGGGAGAGCTTGGTGATTTGCTAGCCTTCCTCGAAGAAGCGGGAACCGTCCGTAAAAGTGCAGGGAAGTGGTATTGGTCCGGTCGGGGATATCCGGCGGAGGATGTCGGTCTACGTACCACCAGCCCGCGTAGCGTGGTGATAATCGATACCACAGAGGGCCGGAACGAGGTGATCGGCGAGATGGATCTGCCCTCGGCGAAGGAGTTGATTTTTCCAAAGGCGATCTACCTTCATCGGGGCAGACAGTTTGTCTCCTTGGACCTCGATATAGAGAACCTGAAGTGCTTTGTCCGTGAATCACGAGTCAACTACTATACCGACGCGGTGGTAAAAACCGATATAAAGGTGCTTGAAGTGGATTCGACGGAGGTTCAAGGGGATATGCATCTGCAGGTGACGGATGTTCTGGTCCGCAGTCAGGTGGCAAAGTACAAAAAGCTAAAATTCGGGACCCACGAAAACCTGGGCTACGCTGACATTCAC
>CAZJIN010000178.1:0-5975 GCA_964545955.1 uncultured Sediminispirochaeta sp. | reverse complement strand
TGGGGATAGCGAAGGCGCAGGTGATTCACATAACTCAACTCTTGTTCAACCCTCTCGCGTTTCACCGCTCCCAGTCGATCCAGAAGGGTTCGGCGTTCCGGGTCCTCCATGTAGGTCATGACAATGGCGAGTTCACGATCGGTGATCCGCATAAGACGGTTCTGGGCCTCATGAACGGGGAGAGAGGTGATAATGCGAATAAGCCTCTGATCGGGTGAAAGGTTTCTCATAAATCCCTGACGGAAATTCTACCATTAATTCATTACCCTGTAAATTCCTATGACCTATTCAACAAACCCCGAATAGGATCTATAAAAAAACGGCGGCAGAAGTTATTCTGCTCGCCGTCGGTCGGTCAAGGTGCTTTAGCACTCGAGAAATGCAAATATGTGGGTTGAACTATCTTCTCTCTCTCGCCTCGTTAACCTTCATCGATCTTCCCATAAACTCCGTCCCGTTGAGGGAGTTTATCGCGTTGTTCGCCTCAGCATCATCCGGCATATCAACGAAGGCAAAACCCTTCGACCGTTGTGTCATGCGATCGAAAATAACCCGTGCGGAGGTCACGGCACCGTACTCCTGAAACAGGTTCTTCAGCTCGTCCTCAGTGACTGCGTAGTTGAGGTTTCCGACATAAATGTTCATACAAAAAGCTCCTAGAAAAAATAAAAATAGTTTGAGATTGATCGGACAGAAGGAAGCTCACTTTCTGTAAAACAGACCATCCTTTCAAATCTTTTGATCGATATTACGTCATTTTTACAAATTTTTCAATCACTTTTTTCTCAGAAACCAGTGAAGGCCTTCATTTTTTGTTTCGACGAGGCCTCGTTTTTCCGCATCGAAGACGAGCTTTTTAAATTTGCTGTAGCCGTAACGTTTGATCACGATTTTCTTGTCCTTCAACTGCTGACTTGATTTGGTAAAAGAGGTCCAGTTTTCTTTTGCGAGTGTGTCGAGGAGGTGTTTGAAGATTTCGGGGATCTGACTGGTAGTCGTCTGAAGGCTGAGGTTGCTGATTGTCAGGAGATTCGTGTTCTCGCTGTCGTAGGTCACCTTTGTTTTGGACATCGCATCGGAGATGAAGGCCTTCCAGGACTTGTAGCCGAGTTTTGTTTCGTCAAAATCCTCGTTGAGCAGTTTCATTTTCACCTTGGCCGAACCAGGGGAAGGGTTCTTCTTCTGCTTGATCATCAGTTCCACGGCTTCTGTAAAAAGTTCGAAGGCGGCGTCCTTCGAGATTGTCTCGTTGGTTTCCTCCTCCTGCTCCTCCCCGTAATCCTTGGTCATGATGGATCGGTAGTCGAAGTATTTGTCCGACTGGGCAAGCAAATCCTCCGACGCGTTCGAGGCATCACAGATGATCCACACGTCCTTGCCGTGCTTTTTCAGAGTGGTCAGGAGGGGGCGAAAATCCGCATCCCCCGTGACGAGGATAAATCTCTGCAGATGGGGATAGAGAAAAATCATCTCAGTGGCGTGGGTGATCAGGGATATGTCAGCGCTGTTTTTCCGTGACTTGGGTATATGGATCAGTTCGAAGTTATAATCCGAAAGATTGCTGGAAATCCGCTTCAGGTTCGGTCTAGTCCAGTCGCCGAAGCAGCTGGCCGAGGAGACCCTGTTCTCCTCCTCGAGAAAATCAAAAAGATTGGTAATGAACTTGCTGTCGTTCTTCGGGGTTACGTTCTCTATATCCCATAAAATAGTGGCATTCAACATAAAATATTCTCCTTGTAGGGGCGGATTTGATTCCCCCCAACTTCACTATACCGGAAAAATGGCCGTGCAGCCAGAGGGCCATCGGTAGGTCTGTTTCAGTCGTCGTGGCCGGTTACCGAAATACCATGGCCATCAAAATACAACGATCAACGCCAGGCTTTGAGCATCTCCCCCACGGATCGTCGCATTTCAGCCATGAAAACAGAGCTGAACTTCCTCAGATAGGTGTGCTGCCCGAAGTTCTCCGCTCCCGGAAGAAATTCGCCGCTTCGGCTGATATTGTGATCATAGAGATGACGCAGCTCCTCATCTTCGAGGCGCCGATAGCGATCGAGAAAAATGATCTTCTCCGGGGAGATTCGTTCCGTAAGGGGACGTTGCTTCTGTTGTTCCGTGGGATATCCCAGGGTGAGCATGGTCACGGGAAAGGTATAGGGGGGAAGGGCAAAAAGATCCCGGTGCAACTCGTAGTTTTCCATAATATCCCCTATATAGCAGGAGCCCAGTCCGAGGCTTTCCGCAGCCAGTACCAGGGTCTGGGCAGCGATGAGGGTATCACACGCGGCCAGGAGCAGGTCGGCTTCCCGGGGGAGGGCCTTCTCGGATAGTGTTCTTCCGGCACGACCGAACTTCAGGAGCTCGTCGACGGTGGAGATTTGGAAGAAATCAGTCATTCTCTGCAGATCCGCCAGGAATACCAGGACCCACGGGGCGGTGGCTATGAAAGGCTGATGGTCACAGCTCTCGGATAGGGTAGTCTTTATCCCCGGATCTTTGACTTCAATAACCGAGTAGAGCATCTGGTTCCCCGCGGTGGGAGCCCGCAGCATGGCATCGATGAGTTTCTCCTTCGCAGGCTCCGGGATCGGATCGGAGCGATAGCTTCGAATCGACCGACGTTGAAGTATGGTATCAATGCAATCGTGGGGTGTCTCTTTTCTCAAAGGTCCTTCATCCCCCGGCCTGTTTCGCCTGAAAGCCCGCGGCCTTTAGTATTTCGACGATTTTGGCAACCCGGTCTCCCTGTAGAATGAGGGCGCCGTCCTTCACGCTGCCGCCGCAGCCGCATTGCTGTTTCAGCTTTGTCGACCATTCCTTCAGTTCATCCCGGGAGACCGGCATTCCGTAGACAATCGAGACGGTTTTCCCGCCCCGGCCTTTCTTCTCCCTCTGAATGCGAATGGTACCGTCGTTTTTGATACCGTCTTTTATCCCCTTGTGCCTGGAGGGGGACGATTTCTTTCGGCCCTGTTTTTTTCTCAGATCTCCTTCTTCGGTGGAGTATACGAACTCATCTTCCATCGTTGTTCCTCTCCTCTTTCGCCAGCATAGCATAGAGCATAGGCCTCCGAAAGGGGAAGAAGCGCCATGCCCCGACGGCTTGACTATTCTCTCTCCGCCCGAATAATGGGTGAATATGATGAAGGACGGAAAAGTTCGAGCGGACGTACAGCCAGGACAAAGGGTTTCCATTGTTTTGAAAAAAGACCAGCGCACCGGCGCCCTCACCGAGGGGGTAATCGCTGATATTCTCACCAACTCTCGCAATCATCCCCACGGCATCAAGGTGCGACTTGAGGACGGCCAGGTAGGCCGAGTTAAGGAAATCCACGAGTAACACCGATCCGGACCGGTGGTCCGAAGACTGGCCAGACGGCACGCGTCTGCACACTCCGGGAGCAGGTCCTCAGCCGATCTCCTCACACAGAATCCCCTTTTCCCCATACCATTTCCTCAAATGCCCTCTGAAAACCTCAAGGGCTCTCTTCAGCGCGGTTTTGGGGGGACCCGGCGGCCCGTGGACAAAAATCGTTCCGCCCACGGCATCCGGCCCAATCCCCGTACGGCCGTCTTGACCCTGAATGACCGAAGTGAGGATTCCGGTCTGGTCTTCGAGTACCGCATCTCCCGCCGGGGCAAGTCGATCCTCTCCGTTCAGCAGGGTGACTGTTTCATCGCCGGCCGCCTCTTTCAGACGATACCCGGGGTCGAGTTTGTCCGTGTCGTGGGCGGAGGCAAGTACCCCCGTCTCGAGTTCGGTCAGGAAGTACGCCGACACCAGGGGATGAATGAAGGGCAGGGGGCGCTGCTTGTGGACGAAGGATTCGAGTTGCAGGAAGAGGTGATAGGTTTTTTTGAACCTCTTGAAGTGGGCGATATAAGGTCGAAACATCTCAAGCTGTTTGAGCTCCTTTCTTTCAAGGGAACCGTAGAGACCGGTGAGCTCTTCGCGGATCGTCTCCACTGTGTCCTGGACTTCCCTTTTTCCCGGACCTTCGGATTCTCCCGTGATCTCGACACTCAGGCCCCGGATCATAAAATCCGGGTGCGAGTTCATCAGGTTTGTCATATTGGACCTCCTTCAATGCTTTGAATCACTTCCCGATAGAGGTGTAGAGCTTCGACACCCGTGGGGTGAAGCTTGTAAAGCCCGCGCTCAACCCGCTCGAACCAGCCGTACACGTTTCGTGAGAGTATCAACTGAACCCTGTCCGACGCGCCGAGCTGCCGCAGATTCCGGGGACTGGAGGGGCCTTCCCGGGAGAGGAGTAGCGCGGTTCTGAGGGCTTCCTGTTTGTAGGCGGTGATTTTTTCAACACGGGAACTTTCGCCACCGCGGTTGAACTCCGCGTAGCGTCCGTCGATTTCCCGGAGAATAGCCCTCTTTTTTCCCGGGCGGGATCGGGGGGAAAAGGGGAGGGGATGCAGTTCAACCCTGACCCGTCCGCGGGTTTTGAGGAAATCCACGAAAATACAGCCGATCTCTAGGCGGCGCAGCAGCGCTTTCACCCTCCGGAAGTTGGGGGTGGTTTTTTTTCCGGGCGGTAATGGTACGGCGATATAGACCGAATCGGAGATCTCCTTGCGGGCCACCGCCTGGGTCAGGAGGGTGAGGTTCATGGTTGTTTTCATTTCAATGATGATCAGGTCCTCCCCTTTGCGGGCGACCAGATCGCAGTTTCGTACTTCTCCGTGAACCGAGTAGCCCTGTCCCTCGAGCCATCGTTTCAGGGGAACAAAGAGTTCCTCTTCCTTCAAAGGGTTTCTCATCTCCCGAAGAGTGTAGCATATTCGGTCGGAATGTACGCGTACTTCTTTTGAAGAATTGCTGGAATTGCGTGGAAGAATTGCGCGGTCCCGCGGGAAGTGATAAACTCAGGAATCTTTTTTTATAAAAAAAGGAGAAACCACGGATGCCTTACTATAAAAAAATGGTGGGAGAACGTATCTATCTTTCCCCGATGAGCAGCGAAGATATTGAAAAATTTACCACATGGATGAACGATCTCGAAACCACCCTGAACCTGCAGTCGGCCCCGCGGCTCATTTCCCGGGAGGCGGAACAGGAGTTCCTCAGAAAACTGTCTACCGAGGGCTTCAATTTCGCCATTGTACAGGGTGAAAATGATGAGTTGATGGGCAGTTGCGGTCTCCTCAATGTTGATCAGGTACAAAGGTCGGGGGAGCTCGGGATATTTATCGGTGAAAAAAAATTTCGCG
Source organism: uncultured Sediminispirochaeta sp. (assembly GCA_964545955.1). GTDB lineage: Bacteria > Spirochaetota > Spirochaetia > DSM-16054 > Sediminispirochaetaceae > DSBN01. The sequence goes on along the minus strand of CAZJIN010000178.1, from coordinate 752 downwards.
GTCTAGGCTACGGAACCGAGGCGATTCGCCTCGTTCTGGACTTCGGTTTCAACCTGCTGAACCTCCACAGCGTCTACCTGCGGGTGAGATCTTTCAACGAAGCCGGTTACAGGTGCTATACCAAAGTCGGCTTTCGGGAGGTCGGTCGTCGTCGTGAATGTGTGCGGATAGGAGGCAGGTATTTCGACGAGATCTATATGGATATCCTGGATCACGAGTTTCAGGCTTCGAATCCGGCCATCCTGAAGGTCCTGCAGGATAGGGGGAGGGCTAAAAAATGATGCTCCCCGAAAAGTTGTACCCGCAGATTACCGACTGGTCCCGTATTGAAACGCCCCTGGGGCCGATGCTGGCCTGCGCGACAAAGGGGGGAGTCTGCCTTCTGGAGTTCATGGAATTGAGTGTGCTGGAGGAAGAAAGCCGGGAGTTGGAAGCCCGTCCGGCCCAAAGGATTCCGTCACCCCATATTCCTCTGCTGGAAACCGAGCTGGAAAGCTACTTCGAGGGAAATCTAAAAACCTTCACCGTACCGCTCTTTACACCGGCAACTTCCTTCCAGGAAGCAGCATGGAGGGCTTTGCAGGCCATTCCCTACGGAAGTACGAGGTCCTACCGTGAGCAGGCGGAGGCGATTGGTCGGCCGAAGGCGTTTCGTGCGGTGGCCCAGGCGAACCATCGCAACAGGATCACCGTGGTGATCCCCTGCCACAGGGTGATCGACCCGTTCCAGCAGCGGGATGTCGTTGTGGGAG
>CAZJIN010000177.1:0-5996 GCA_964545955.1 uncultured Sediminispirochaeta sp. | reverse complement strand
TTCATAAAGTGATGTTTGCCCCGCTGTTTTTGACATGGGTGAATATTGGAATTTCCTGAAAAGACCTGAAGATACCTGAAGATAGGAGTTCTCTTTGACTGATAATCTTGCCGACAAGCTTCATATTGACAAAAAGAGAGTTGACGGATGCCGGGATGCCGCGAGTCGGATTGCCGACGGTATTCAGGAGCATATCGACCTGAACACGACGGTTTCGGTGGAGAGGACAATTCTCCGTCTCCTGGGAATCGACGGGGTCGACTCCAGGGACATACCCCTACCAAACGTGCTGGTGGATCAGATCCACAAACAGGGCGGGCTCGGTGACGGTGCCGCCTACTGGATGGGCTGTGCCCTAGCCGATACCGGCCGCAGCCCCCAGGAGATCGCGCTTATGGTCGCCTCGGGAGAATATGAACTCACCTCCTCCCGGCTCCTCGCGCCGGAGGAGGCCATGGAAGTCCTCGATCCCTGGATCACGAAGGGCCTCTCCGTCATCAACGATCGTCGTGAGGAAAGGAAAAAACTCCAGAAAAAACTACCCCTCGGTCCTAAACCCTGGCTCTATGTGATAGTGGCTACCGGAAACATCTACAAGGACGTTGTTCAGGCCCGGGCCGCTGCCGTACAGGGAGCGGATATCATCGCTGTGATCAGGACTACCGCCCAGAGTTTGCTGGATTACGTCCCCTACGGGCCGACCACCGAGGGCTTCGGCGGGACCTATGCCACCCAGGAGAACTTCCGGATCATGCGCAAGGCCCTGGACGAGGTGGGAGAGCAGACCGGCCGGTACATCCAGCTGGTGAACTACTGCTCGGGCCTCTGCATGCCGGAGATAGCCGTAACGGGTGCCCTGGAGCGGCTCGACATGATGCTCAACGATGCTATTTACGGGATCCTGTTCCGTGATATCAACATGAAGCGGACCTTCGTGGATCAGCTTTTCAGCCGCACAATCAACGCCTACGCGGGGATCATCATCAACACCGGGGAGGACAACTACCTCACCACCGCCGACGCCACGGAGGAGGGACATACGGTCCTGGCCAGCCAGTTCATCAACGAGGAGTTGGCCCGCCGCAGCGGGATGCCCTCCCGTCTCATGGGACTCGGCCACGCCTTCGAGATGAATCCGGATCGGGAGGACGGCTTTCTCCACGAAGTGGCCCAGGCACAGCTGGTGCGACAGCTTTTCCCCGACGCTCCTATCAAGTTCATGCCTCCGACGAAGTACATGACCGGCGATATCTTCAAGGGGCATGTCATGGACGGGATGTTCAACCTCGCCGGGGTCCTCACGGGACAGAGCATCCAGCTCCTCGGTATGCTGACCGAGGCGGTGCACACCCCCTTCCTGCAGGACCGGGCCCTGAGCATCGCCAACGCGAAGTACGTCTTCAACAACGCCCGCCACCTCGGGGAAGAACTGGTCTTCAAGCCCGACGGGCAGATCCAGAAATGGGCCGACCGAGTCCTGGGAGAAGCCGCGGACATGCTGAACCGGATCGCCGATGACGGTCTGATGCAATCCATAGAGGGGGCGGTTTTTGCCTCCATTTCGAGGCCGATTGACGGGGGAAAGGGAGCGGACGGGGTTATTCCGAAGAAGACCACCTATCGGAACCCCTTTGCCGAAAGGATGCTGGAGGTACTGCGCAACGGAGGTACTGCGCGATGAAAATTAACGAAAAGGCAATCCGCCCCTACGGCGATACCATGGACGACGGTAAGGTCCAGCTCAGCTTCACACTTCCCATTCCCGCGTCCCCGCGGGCCGAAGAGGCGGCCAAGCAGCTGGCACGAAAAATGGGTATAGAAGAACCCTCGGTGGTCCACTACCGTGACCTGGGAGAGGGTTTCAGTTTTTTTAACCTCTACGGTAAATGTACCCACGCCGTGGATTATTCCACCATAGAGGTAGCCCAGGTCAGCACCAGGGCTATGGATTACTACGAAATCAACACCTTCATCCGGGAACATTTCGGTCGCAAGATCGTGGTTGTCGGGGCCTGCACCGGCTTTGACGCCCACACCGTCGGCCTGGACGCGATCATGAACATGAAGGGCTACGCGGGGGAATACGGCCTCGAGCGTTACCCTGAAATCGAAGCGCACAACCTTGGAAGCCAGGTCCTCAACGAAGAGCTGATCCGAAGGGCTGTGGAGCTGAACGCCGACGCCATCCTGGTCTCCCAGGTGGTCACCCAGAAAAACATCCATATTCAAAACCTCACCGAACTGGTGGAACTGCTGGAGGCGGAAGGACTCAGGGACCGATTCCTCCTCATCGTGGGTGGACCCCGACTGAGCCATGAACTGGCCCTCGAACTGGGCTTCGACGCCGGATTCGGTCCCGGCTCCATACCCCCCGATGTTGCTTCCTATATCGTACAGACTCTCGAAGAAAGGAGAAACAAATGAAACCCCTCATCATAACCGCCGCCATCTGCGGCGCCGAAGTCACCCGAGAACACACTCCCAAGCTCCCCCTCACCGCGGAAGAACTCGCCGAGGAAGCCTTCAAAGCGGAAAAAGCGGGAGCCTCGATCATTCATCTCCACGTTCGAGACGCAACGGGAGAACCCACCCAGGACAAGGAGGTGTTCCGCGCGGCCATAGAGGCCATGAAGGACAGGGGCGTCACCGCGATTATCCAGCCGAGCACCGGCGGCGCAGCGGGCATGACCTGGCAGGAGAGGATCCAGCCCGCCTATCTCTCACCGGAAATGGCGAGCCTGGACTGCGGCACCCTCAATTTCGGGGATACCATCTTCGTGAACGATATGCCCCTGATGCGCAACTTCGCGAAGACCATGGCCGAACACAAGATCTTTCCGGAACTCGAATGCTTCGAACCCGGTCATATCTACAACGCCCTGCGATTGCGGGATGAAGGGCTGCTGCCGGAACACCTGCATTTCGACATCGTTCTCGGTGTTCCCGGAGCGATGAAAGCAAGTCCGAAGAACTTGCTTTTCATGACCGAGCTTCTCCCCGAAACCGTCACATGGACCGCCGCCGGCATCGGCAGGCACCAGCTGATGATAAACCACCTGACCATCGCCATGGGCGGTCATGTCCGGGTGGGATTTGAAGACAACATTTATTACACCAGGGGCAGACTTGCAGAGAGCAATGCCGAGTTGGTGGAACGAATCGTCCGGATTGTTCAGGATTCCGATCGTACGGTCGCGACCCCTGAGGAAGCCCGGGAAATATTACACATCAAGGGAGGACAAAAATGAAAAAAGGAGATCGTTACGGACTACACAGAGTGATTGAACCGGAGGGAGCCCTGCCCCAGCCGGCACGGAAAATCGATAATACCATGGAAATCTACGACAACGAGGTGCTGATCGACGTGCGCACCCTGAACATCGACTCGGCCAGCTTCACCCAGCTCAAGAAGGAAGCCGGAGGAGACAAGGAAAAGATAAAAGCGAAAATCCTCGAAATCGTCAACGAAAGGGGAAAAATGCAGAACCCCGTCACCGGTTCCGGGGGCATGCTCATCGGCCGGGTCGCCCAGGTGGGCCCCGAGTGCAGCCACAAGGACCTGAAGCCGGGCGACAAGATCGCCACCCTCGTATCCCTGTCCCTGACTCCCCTCAAAATCAAGGAGATCAAGGAGATCCGTGAAAACATAGACCAGGTAGACGTGGAAGCCCAGGCCATCCTCTTCGACAGCGGCATCTACGCCAAACTTCCCGAAGACATGGAAGAAACCCTGGCCCTGGCCATTCTCGACGTAGCCGGCGCTCCGGCACAGACCGCCCGTCTGGTCAAACCAGGCGACACCGTCGTGATCATCGGTGCCGGGGGCAAATCCGGTCTTCTCTGCCTCGCGGAGGCCAAGAAACGGGCGGGCATCTCGGGCAAGGTCATCGCCTTTGTCCACAGTCAGAAGGGCCTGGACCGAATCAAGGAAGTGGGAGGCCTCGCCGACGTGGTCTACCAGGCGGAGGCCACCAAGCCCGCGGAGGTCCTCAAACTCGTGGAAGAAGCTACCGACGGACAGCTCGCCGACGTGGTGATCAACAACGTCAACGTCGAGGATACCGAGATGGCCACCATTCTGGCAGCCAAGAACGACGGAATCATCTACTTCTTCAGTATGGCCACCAGCTTCACCAAGGCCGCCCTCGGAGCGGAAGGCATCGGCAAGGACGCAACCATGCTCATCGGAAACGGCTATGCCAAAGACCACGCGGCGATCTCCCTGCAGGTCATCCGGGACAACCCGAAGCTCCGGGAGCTCTTCACCCGCCTTTACACTTAATATCCGTACCTGAAATACGGAGCCCCGGAGAGCGGTACTCCGTTCCTTCGGGGCCCTTCGGGGCCCTTCGGGGCCCCTGAAATACGGGGCCCCATCACCACTGAGAGATGGTATAATACTCCATGGAGAAACGGGAAAATTGATCGAACACCTGCTTGATACGATATTAAACTCCGGCCTGCACTCAGTCGCGGTGATAGGAATGGCGAAAAACGCGGGGAAGACCACGGTCCTGAATCATCTTCTCGCCGAGGCGGGCAGGCGAAAAATGACAATCGCCGCCGCATCGATCGGCCGGGACGGGGAAGACTACGACGCGGTGACCCTCAAGAAGAAGCCGCGGGTCCTGCTTCCCCCGGGTTCACTATTTATCACCACCGACAGGCTGGCCGGACGCCAGGTCACAGCGGGCAAACTGGACGCAAAAACCCTGGCCGACCTCAACATCGATACGGTCCTCGGTCGTGTATTTCTCTATCGGACGGAAAGAGGAGGAGAGGCTGAACTCGCGGGGCTGAATCGAATCTCCGGTATGATGGCAGTCAAAACCCGCATCGAGGGGGAATCGGACCTCTTTTTGATCGACGGGGCCCTGAACAGACGCAGTTCGGCGGTCCCCTCCCTGGCGGACGGAATTATCCTTACCACCGGTGCCGTGGTCGGCCGTGATATTGAATCGGTGGTGCGAGTCACTTCAGAATCAATCCAACTGCTGACGCTGCGGGCCCTGGAGGCCTTTTCTTCCCGGGACATTGCCCGTGCGACCCTGGACCGGGGTATTTCCCTCAGGGTGAGCCGCGGAGGAGAAACGCCTTTATCGGAAAACGGTATGCCCCTATCCCCGTCTTTTCTGAAGCACCTGCCCATCGAGCCGGGGGACCTGCTGATTTTTCAGGGGGCCTTCACCGAAAACCTCGCCGAAGCGTTGATCTATCGCAGAGACCTTCCTCCCTGTACCCTGGTAGTCCGGGACGGTACCCGGGTTTTTGCCACAGCCAGGTCCCTCAAGCTCCTCACCTCACGGGACGTAGATCTCCGGGTCATGAATCCGATGAAGATCGTGGCCGTCACCGCCAATCCCCACAACCCCCTGGGGCAGGACCTCGACGGAGGAGAACTGGTCGACACCCTGCGCAGAGAGCTGACACCACTACCCGTTCTGGATGTGGAAAAAAAACCTGAAAACCCGGGAACCTGAAAACCCGGGAACCTGAAAACCCGGGAACCTGAAAACCCGGGAAGCCGGTGCCCTACCGAACCCGTACTACAAGAACACGCAATTCTGATAAAAAAAAGTAAAATTTCATCTTGACAGTTTTGGTGTATCTATGTATAGTAACGTCGTGATGAACAGGAAGAGCCTTTTTGTAGAAATCAATACATGCATGTCCTCCTGGTGGTGGTGGAACGGTGGAGAGGCACCCCGTCCCGGACCACGCTAGACATAGCATTTTCCGGTTACCGCGGGTAGCCCTCTTCAATATGAAGTGGTTGCCCGCGTTTTTTTTTGCGCAAAAGGCCCGGTAGGGCATATTTTATAATTTTTTTTTTAAGGAGTTTCGACATGAAAAGCGACGGACGGATTTTTCAACTCTCTACCGGGGATATTCCAAAACAGTGGATCAATATCAACCCCGATCTCCCCGAACCCCTAAGCCCGATGGTTAATCCCGCGGACGAGACGACAGTATCCGTGCAGGCTAGGCAGTCACAT
>CAZJIN010000176.1:0-6040 GCA_964545955.1 uncultured Sediminispirochaeta sp. | reverse complement strand
ATGGCTAAGCCTGAAGATCTTAAATTTCTCAAGTCTCATGAATGGATAAGTGTTGAGGGAAATATCGCCTATGTGGGGATCAGTGATCACGCGCAGGAAGAACTCGGTGATATAGTATTTGTTGAGTTGCCCGAGGTGGATGATGAGTTTTCCGCCGGAGAAGAGGTGACGAACGTGGAATCCGTTAAAGCTGCTTCACCCATTTATACCGCGGTGTCGGGGAAAGTAGTGAAGGTGAACGAGGAACTGGAGGATTCTCCCGAGCTGATCAATGAGAAGCCCTTCGAAGCGTTTATTTTCGCTATCGAGATGACCGATCCTTCGGAGCTGGATAAGTGTTTATCCTACAGTGAATATCAGAAGATTCTGGAGGAAGAAGGCGAATAAGACACCTTTTTCGGAATTACTTAACCAAGGAGAAAAATAATATGTTCGCATATTTACCCCATACTGAAGAAGAAATTCAGCAAATGCTGAAGGAGATTGGGGTCTCGCGCATAGATGATCTGTTTGCGGACATCCCTGCGAAGACTCAATTCAAAAAAGCTCTCGATCTGCCGAAGGGATTATCCGAGATGGAGGTATCCAGCCGGTTGAATTCCTTAGCGGGACAAAATGAGCAGGCGGTTTCGTTTCTAGGCGCAGGGATTTATGATCACATCATTCCCTCTACCGTAGGGGCTATGATGGGGAGAACGGAGTTCTATACGTCTTACACCCCATATCAGCCGGAGATTTCCCAGGGAATTCTTCAGGTAATATTTGAATTTCAGACCCTCATGTGTGATTTAACGTCCTTAGAGGTGTCCAATGCCTCTTTGTATGACGGTCATACCGCCGCATCCGAAGCCTGTGCTTTAGCGATCAATAGTACAAAAAAAACAGATACCATCCTCTATTCCAGCACAATTCATCCCTTTACAAAACAGGTCCTGATTACCTATTTTTCCGACCTGGGTGTCAAACTGGTTGAACTGCCGGAAAAAGACGGAGTCATGGATAAGTCTTCATTAAAGGAGAACCTCGATTCCAGTGTAGCTGGATTGCTGGTACAGTCACCGAATGTCTACGGATATCTTGAAGATTACACGGGTATCGCGGATATGCTGCACGAGAACAAATCTCTCTTTATCGTCTCATCGAACCCAATGTCCCTTGGTACCTTGAAAAGTCAGGGAGACTGGGGTGCGGATATCGCCATAGGTGATACGCAGCCCTTTGGTCTGCCTCCTTATTATGGAGGACCAACAGTCGGGTATATCGCCGCTACTGAGAAACTCCTGCGCAAGATGCCGGGACGAATCGTGGGGCAGACGAAGGACGAGGATGGAAAGCGGGCCTTTGTTCTGACCTTGCAGGCTAGGGAACAGCATATCAAGCGTGAACGGGCCACCTCTAATATCTGCTCGAACCAGGCCCTTGCCGCTCTGGGTTCTACCATATACCTGTCCACCGTTGGTAAAGAAGGGCTCAAGGAAATATCGGAACTGAATATGCAGAAGGCCCATTACCTGTTTGATCAGCTGATGGATAAGCTTTCAGTGGAGGAATACGCGGAAAGGCCCTTTTTCAACGAATTCACCCTCAAGCTACCGGTACCCGCGAAAGAGGTGGTTGAAAAGATGGAGAAGGACGGGTTTTTCGCCGGTGTGCCCCTCAATACACTGGATTCATCCCTTCCCGATAACCTTCTCACTGTCGCGGTTACGGAGAAGAGGACACTCGCGGAAATGGACAGATACGTAGAAAGCATGAGGGGGGCATTATGAAGCTTAAGAATAAACTGATTTTTGAACGATCCCGCAAGGGCCGTGGTGGTTTTCGGGTTCCGGACCTGGATGTACCGGAGAAGAAGCTCAATGCGCTGGTGGATGATTCCTTTTTGCGAGCCACCGAGACCAATCTCCCGGAGGTTTCCGAGGTTGATGTGATCCGTCACTATACCAGACTTTCACAGAAGAACTACTGTGTCGACCTTGGGTTTTATCCCCTTGGTTCCTGCACGATGAAGTACAATCCGAAGATCAACGAGGCTGTGGCCGCACTTCCCGGTTTTACATCTATTCACCCGTTGCAGCCGGAAAATACCACCCAGGGAATTCTCGAGCTGATGTACGAGCTTACCGACTCCCTTTGTGAGGTAACCGGGATGGATTGGGGTACCCTTCAGCCCTTTGCCGGTGCCCACGGTGAATTTACGGGTATGAAATTCTTCAAATCCTATTTTGAAAAGCGCGGTGAGACTCACCGGACCGTTGTTCTGGTTCCGGATTCGGCCCATGGTACCAACCCCGCCTCAGCGCATATCGCGGGTTTTGATGTGGTAGAGGTCAAATCAAATGAAAGAGGAATGGTGTCCGTGGAGGATCTGAAAAAACACCTCGACGACAACCTGGCCGGTATTATGCTCACCAATCCGAACACCCTCGGAATTTTTGAAGAAGAGATCGCGGAAATCGCCGATCTTGTGCACAAGGCCGGTGGTTTGCTCTACTACGATGGCGCCAATTTGAACGCCATCATGGGCAAGAGTCGTCCCGGAGATATGGGCTTTGATGTGGTACATCTCAACCTGCACAAGACCTTTTCCACCCCCCATGGTGGCGGTGGTCCCGGAAGTGGCGCGGTGATGGTCAACAAGAAGCTCGAACCCTTTCTCCCCGCTCCTTCCGTGCGGAAGAAGGACGATTCCTACTATCTGGATTACGATATTCCCGATACCATGGGACGAATCTCGGGGTTTTACGGAAATATCGGGGTTCTTGTGAAGGCCTACACCTATATCCTGACGATGGGATCGGACGGACTGCAGAGGGCTTCCGAGCTGGCGGTCTTGAACGCTAATTATATAAAAGAAAAGCTCAAGGGGAGGTATTACCTTCCTTATGACCAGGTGTGCAAACACGAATTCGTCTTCTCCGCGGAGAAAATGAAGGAAGAGCACGGGGTCAGTGCCACCGACGTCGCAAAGGGGCTCCTGGAGTTCGGAATCCACGCTCCTACGATATATTTCCCGTCGATTGTGCATGAATCGATGATGATCGAACCCACGGAGACCGAATCGAAGGAATCTCTGGACAATTTCATAGGGGTGATGGAAGAGATTGCCGATCTGGCGAAAAACGATCCGGAGAAGCTGCATCAGATGCCGCTCTCGACGCCTGTACGCAGGGTTGATCAGGTTCTCGCCGCCAAGAATCCGGTACTGCGCTGGCAGGCCTGATCCAGGTACATTCTTTCAGAAACTAAAAAAACACGAGCCGCGGCTGTCGAAATGACTGTCGCGGCTTTTTTTATCCTCCCCCTTTCGAAGTTATGGGATGAGGCGTGAATGCTTCTTGTCGAATATCGCGAAAAGGGCTGCGATTCCCATAATCGCCGTCAGAACTGCGATGATCCAGTTGCCCCGGCGAAGATAGAGGGATTCGGAATCGGGAAGGATGGAAACCTCCGTCGTAAGTACACCTTCCTGATAGTAGGGAAGGCTCTTGAGGATTCTTCCCGTGGGCGACACATGTGCCGTCATTCCGCTCGCCGTGGAGCGAAGGAGGGGGCGCCTGTTTTCGATCGAACGGAAAAGGGAGTTCGCGAAGTGCTGTTGTCCTTCGACTTCCGTGAGGGACCAGTAATCGTTGGACAGGTTTAGAATCACATCGGCCCCTTCGGCGGTGGCCCTGCGAATTTCTCCGGGGAAGCTGTCTTCAAAACAGATGGGGGTGATGAAGGAAAACTCCGGATGCCGGAATACCACCGGGCGATCACCTTTTTCCCATAAATCCTGATCCAGGCCTTGCAGCACATCGGCTACCCAGGGCATCTCTTCACTGTAGGGAAAATACTCGGAGAAGGGTACCAAGTGGAGTTTTCGATAGGTGTCGATTCTCTTGCCTTCCGGCGAGAAGAGCACGGCGGCATTGTAATGGGAATAAATCCTGCTGCCGTCGGGAAGGACCGTCTCTTCGTAATCGTCGTTTCCCGTGAGAAGCCATGAGCCGGTGGACCGCTGGAATTCATGAAAGTCATGAACAAGTCGTGCCAGAATATGGGCATCTGGATCCATGCTTCCCCATTTTCTGATATTCGGAACGAAGGCCGTTTCGGACCAGGCGATGAGGTCCGGATGAAAGGGAAGAACTTCTTCGGTAAGTCTTTTTAGAATATCGAAGGTCCGACGGTAGTCATGCTTACGGGGATCGGTGTTTTGCTGTATCAGCGCGATACGAACCGTTTTCTCAGGGCTTTTCTTCTCCCAGTGGTAAATAGAGGCGAATCCATAGACCAGGACAAAGAGCCAGAGTAAGCCAAGGGCCGCAGCGGGTCTGGAACAGGTAGCGTTTCCGAGGGGTCTGGAAAAAAGACGCACCCCGAGCTCCAGCAAAAGGCCGTTGGTAAGAAGGACGAATAAGCTGACCATGTAAATCCCCCCGATATCGGCGATCTGTATCAGCGAGGGAGCACGATAGAGTCCTGTCCCGAGCATCCCCCAGGGATATCCTAGAAAGCCCTGGGTGCGAACAAAATCGAAGAGCACCCAGGCCATGGGAAAAAACCACACGTGGGGCAGGGGAAGCCTTCTGGAGATCGGAAGAACAAAAAGGAAAAAAAGCAGGTATTCCAGGAGGAGAAAGACTGTCGCCAGCTGAAGGGTGATGAGGCTGAAGGTGCCGAGCCAGAAATAGGATAGAAGGCTTTGAAACACGACAAAAGTAAGGCCATAGAAGATTCCCCAGGCTGTGGAGTGACGGAGTAACACAAACCAGAGGGGGATCAGCGCAAAAAAACTGAACAAGCCGAAACCATCAACCGAGAGAAACGAGGGCAGCGAAATCGAGTAGAGTATACCCGACACGATCGCCCATACCATTGACCACCGGGTTGACTCCCTTCCCCTGGTCAGACTCCCCTTGGTCAGACTCCCCTTGGTCAGACTCCCCTTGGTCAGGCGGAGGAACCTTCCCGGCTTTTTTATCCTGAAAAAAAGGTAGACTCCCCCGTCGTAGAGGAGAAAAGGGAGAAACCGAAGCACCGCGTCCAGACGCTGGATACGCGAATTGGGGGCGAGGCTGAAGTTTCCGTTGGTCTGAGCGAAAAGTTGTGCGTAGGTGAGATTCGCGTTGATCGCGAAGATATAGGTAAAAAGGAACAGGGCGCTTCCGAAAACAAAGAGAACCTCGGGGGTACGAAAAATATCGACAGCGAGGTCTTCGCCCTTGTGACGACACATCGTGTACAGCCACATCCCATGTCCGATGAGATAGGCGAGAAAGAGGTAATCCCCGGTACTCCTTTGAACCGGTTCCCACAGGGGAGGGAAAAAAAAGAAAAATAGCCCTCCGAGGATGACCAAAATCAGCGGTACGATGGTGGGGGTTCGTTTTCGCATGCCCTATGGTAGCTATTTCTGTCATGACTTGCCAATAGATATTTAAACTTTTAACAAAAATCTATAAAGTATCTCATCATGTCAAATCATACACAGAGATCAATTTTCAGGAACCTGTCGCCCCTCGATCATCGGTATTTTCTGTCGAACAGGGAGTTGTTTGAACAGCTTGAGGTGTACATCAGTGAAGATGGGGTGGTACGGTACACGTTGAAGGTGGAGGGGGCGCTTCTCATCGCCCATCTGAAGAGAATGGGAATGGACAGCCCGGAGATTGTAAACACAGTGGAGAAGATAGTCTCGGAGATCGAGCCGGAAGAGGTGTACAGGGAAGAGGCGAAAACCAACCACAATATCAGGGCCTTGGTCAATGTAATGAAGGAAAAACTGCCCGAAGAACTCAGTCCGTATGTACATCTGGGGGCCACCAGTGTGGATATGATGGACACCTCCTCGGCCCTCCGGTACCGCGACGTCACCCTGCGGGTGCTGGTGCCCCTTTTGCTTGAACTGCAGGAGGCTTTGATCGGGATTGCCGAGGCCGAGGCGGAGACCCCCCAGGTGGGGAGGACCCACGGACAACACGCGGTGCCGATCACCGTTGGATTTGCCTTCGGTGAATATATATCCCGCCTGGGGAAATCAATTGAACGCTTG
>CAZJIN010000175.1:0-6065 GCA_964545955.1 uncultured Sediminispirochaeta sp. | reverse complement strand
TGCAGATGGGTTCGGCCCACTCGGTGGTGGACTTCCTCGACGACCGCCCGCAGAAACATCCGGTGAACGAGATGTACAACTGACCTATCATTTTGTGGTGCACCCTGAGGAAGCCCTGGAAGGGGCTCTTGAAGGGAAGGTATCAGTTAATGATGTTATCTACAAATTCAGCAATCTCTTTATTTTAACAAATCTCAGGTCCAGTCATTCAGAAGTATGGGATCCGGTTTCGCATCTTCCAGCAGGGGAAAGGGGTGATAGAAAAAATCAATCTTGATACCCCGTACAAGCAGACAAAGGCTCCCTACAATTCGGTTTATAAACTGAGAGTCTGGAAATGATTCTGCAAAACAGCTCTGCAGGAAGTCTGTTCAATTCTTTCGTCATTGTTTCTTTTATGACCTTATCTTTTAAATGCGCCAATCGCCGTAATCTCCCCTTTCCAGAACACGTTCGATTATCCAACGGAGATGTTTATCCGGGTCAATAGGGGGGAAGACATACTGCTGTTTCATTTTTTTTCTCACTAAAAACACCTTTGGTTGACAATAGTTACTTTAAGGTGTATTTTATAATTGAGATCAGGAGTAAAAAGTGCCGATATCAGGAAAGGAAATGGTGAAGCTTTATATTGATGCAGGATGGAAGCTGCACCATGTAAGTGGAAGTCATCATATTATGCAGAAGGGGAACCGCACCATGTCGATTCCAGTACATAGAAATCAATCCTTAGGGAAAGGTCTGGAAAACAAATTGAAGAAGGAGATGAATAGATGACCTATCATTTTGTGGTTCACCCTGAAGAAGGGCATGGGTTCTGGGGTGAATGCGTAGAGTTGGATTCATGCGTTTCGGAAGGGCGTAATATGAATGAGCTGAAGGAAAATCTGAAGGAAGCCCTTGAAGGGGTTCTGAAAGTGAGCTTCGGAAATAATTTCACCCATCCCCTTCCGGATAAAACACTGGATACCAGGCAGGACCTGCTGCCGATCGAAGTGAGTCCTGACGTTGCCTTTACGGTGCTTCTGCGACACTACAGGATTTCTCATAGATTAACCCAGGATGCCGCCAGCAGAATGCTGCGGTTCAAAAGCAGAAACAGTTATGTAAAACTGGAAACAGCCGGAAACCCGACCCTCCGAACCGTAGGGAAAATCCGTGAAACTTTTCCCGATTTTCCTTTGATTGAGTGTTTTTAAAAATCAACAACAACTCTGCTGATTTTTTATAGAATTCAACAGAGTCGTTACGGATTTTGAACAATGATGATATAATATACCTGATGTACCAAAAAAGTCTGAACATCGAGGTGCTCCATTGGATGACCTTTCTCCACCGCCTGTGGGATAACAAAATTCTGAGTTGAAATCAATGATGCCGTGGCATCGTGATTACCTGATACTCCGTATTTCCAGATTACTACTTGATCCCGAAATAGTCATATGGTAAATCAAGTAGTCCATACCGTCCTTTTTCATCTCCATTGTGATAGTACCGCCGAAGGACAGACTTCCGTTCACGGTATCCCCGCTGATACTATAGCTTACAATCTGATTTCCCGATCCGAAGGGGGTATTACTCCAGTACGCCGAAGTCATATCATCCCTCTCCAGTGTGTCCGGATGAAAATGCGTATACAGCTGGCTGAGGTTCCCCGCCGCTACGTCGTCGTTGAATGCTTCGATTCGCTCTTCGATACTCGTGCCGAAAAAAAGGTCACAGGACCCCATGCCGAAGACCAGCGCCGCGAGGATTGCGAGCAGCAGGCCGGTTTTTATTTTTTTCATATCCATATCAGGCTCCTTATATTAAAATTATATCAGGTCCGCGTCCACCAGACGGGGAACGATGTCGGACTCAAAGCTTTGCAAAATACGTTCATAGACTTCAAGGAAATTTCGAAAACCCGGATTGTCGGGCTCCGTGAGGTAGCTGGTCTTGAGGGTCAGGTACATCCTTCCCAGCACATAACGTCGAAGGGAGAGGGCCGATTTCGCCCAGTAGCGGAGGGTGATGTAGGAGTTGTGGGCCTTCACCTCCAGGGGAAAGACATGCTCATCGTAATACGCGTTGCGGGCCTCCTCCCCTTCTTTCTCCAGAACCTTTTTCATCTCCTCCCGCTCATAGTCCAGCCAGCGCTTGTGTTCGGCGTAGACCGGGACGAGCTCCTCCACCTTTTTTACAAACCCCATGAATCGCCGCTCCACTCCCTGCACCGCGATAAGGGGATCTTCGAGGAAGGCGTCACTCCGCTGCTGCTGCCACCGGGCGTAGTCGATGCGGCCCCGCTTCACTTCAAACTTCTCCCCGGGGGGCTCCCCGGGTCGTACCTCCACCCCCTCTTCTGCTTCGAGCAGGACCGTTTCTCCTTCAGCCTCGACCTCCACCAAGCCCGATTCCACCACAAAAAGAGAGGAACCGTCTTCGGCGGCGCTCACCGTCACTTCGGTACCCCTGACTCCAGCGATCGCCCCGGGTGTGACGAGGTAGGGTTCCTTGCCGCTTAACTTCTCGAAGCGATAGGAGATGCTTCCGAAGGTACAGCGCAGCACATCCCGTTCATCCCCAGCGTCGCCGGTCTTTTCCAGCGTAAAAATCGTGTCCGGCTTCACGGTGATCATGGTTGAGGAACCCCGTTCCATCTCGGCGTAGCCGGACCTACCGGTGATAACCGATTCACCCTCGGCCAGTAGATCCCCGATCATCGCTTCAATACGACGTCCCCTTCCGCGATCAAAATCCACCTCTCCCTCGCTGTATACCAACAGGGCATCCTCCGCGAAGAGAAAAACCGGCGCATACGCCCCGTTCGTAGTGAGAAGCACCCATAGTATTATAAGAAAGGGTATTTTTTTCATCGCAGCGGTCCTTTCAGCCCGGCGATCACCGGCAGGCCTATCTTTTTTCCGGACAGAAGAAGGAGAAACCTTCCGGCGGAGGTCTTGATCTCTACGAGG
Organism: uncultured Sediminispirochaeta sp.; assembly: GCA_964545955.1. Lineage (GTDB taxonomy): Bacteria > Spirochaetota > Spirochaetia > DSM-16054 > Sediminispirochaetaceae > DSBN01. Next base: position 3,108 of record CAZJIN010000175.1, on the reverse strand, counting down.
GAGGCATTCTCCGGCAGGGCACGATCAAAGTACACCCGCATCTCCGAACTCTCGCGGAACTTCACATAATCCGAGGAGTAGGCTTCTTCAAGAGACAGGATCTCCGGACTCTCGAGAAAACCAGGGACCTTCTTCAGGTTCGTCCACAGCAACTCCGCGTCCCTCTCCGTGGTCAGAATCTCTCCGTCCAGAAGGAAGGGCAGATAGGTCAGATCCACCGCTTTCGCCACATCGCCCGTGTGTATCCGGTACAGCAGGGACTCCACGCTCGATGAACGCTGGGACACGGGAAGGGAGGCACAGCCCGTCATGAGCCCCACCGCGAGCAGGGCAAGTAGCAGGTACAGGTTCTTTTTTTCCCAAAATCTCATTTTATACTCCAAGAATACTGAAAAGCTCCTTCTCCATCACGAAATTGGAAGTGGCTATCAACTCCCCGTCTCTGTAATACCGCAGATACGGTATCAGATCGTTGTTCCAGACAGTTTCTTTGAACTCCATGAACTCCTTCTTGCAGGGGAGACGATCATAAAGGGCCCATCGTATATCAATATCCGGCCGCTGTGACTGGTCCCACCCGGAAACCTTCTTTAACCGCGCGTACAAGATCTTCCACTCGCCACACCAGCCCTGGGAGAGAATAATCACCACGTACGGAGCGGAACCACGAATTTCCTCCGTGAACATCCCATCTCTGATAGTTTGTCGCAGGTCCGCTTCTTCCAATTCCCTGAGAGTTAACATACTACAATAGTAACCCACTTTCACCTCTTATGCAAAAAAATGAAACCAGACCGGAATTGTTTTTTTTGCCTGAAAGCGGTATCTTAAAAAAAGCATTTCGAAAAGGGGATCAATATGGAACCGGCAGTCAGAGAAGTTATACTACGTGTGAAGGAAGAGTTCGTTCCCGAGCTTCAGAGTCAGTTCGGTGATGATCTGAAAGCCCTTATTTTGTACGGCAGCGCCGCCGGAGGCTCCTTTATCAAGGGGGTATCCGATGTGAACCTGCTTGTTTTGAGCGGTTCCGTACACCCGGACGGGATAGTAGCTCTCGGTAAAAACGCCTCAACCGTTATCAAGAAGCTGAGACTCTCCCTTCATTTTCTCACTTTGGATGAATTTTTCAATTCCTCCGACGTGTTTCCCATGGAGTATCTCGATATTGAGCAGCACCACGAACTTATCCTGGGGGAAGATCCGGTAGCACAGCTCTCCCTCCACAGGGACAACCTCCGCCACCAGGTCGAAGAACGCTTGAGGGGAAGCGTGAACGCCCTCCGGCAGGCCCTTCTGGCCTCACGGGGGAAATCAAAACTAATCACCGAGCTGCTGTCGGATTGGTTCGGGTCTCAGACAGCCCTTTTTCGAGGGGCACTTCGTCTCATCGAAGCGCCCGAAATTCCCACGGACAATCGCGCCCTGGTGCGGGCGGTAGCCGAATCCTTCGGGCTTAATCCCGACGGAATTCATGCGCTCATAGACCTTCGGGAGAATGGAAAAGATAAGGACCCCGTCGTCGCGGCTACTGAAACCCTCGGTTTTCTCACCGCCCTGGTTCGAAAAATCGATTCCATGGATTCCTTCGGGAAAAAAGAGGAATCATAATGAGAAAAAAAATCGGGGCCCTCTATCGAGTTCTTTTTTTTCTCACACTTTTTTTTATAGTCCTTCAGTCAACGACCGCGCAGGATATTCCGAAGGCTGTCGGATACGTCAATGATTTTGCCGGTTTGATGGATGAAAAGAGCAGCTCCGCCATCGAAGCTCTGGCGGCGCGGGTGAAGGAATCCACCGGTGCGGAGATCGCAGTCATTACCATCGATTCGGTCGAGCCCTATGCCGATATAGAGCAGTATTCTATGGCCCTCGCCGAGAGCTGGCAGGTCGGCGGCAAGGATGAAGACAACGGGGTTATTATTATCACCAGTATGAAGGAGCGTGAAGTTCGTATCGAGGTCGGATACGGCCTCGAAGGGGCCATTCCCGACGGGCGGGCCGGAGAGATACTGGACACGGCAGTCCTCCCCTATCTGCGGGAGGGAAATTTCGGCGCCGGTTTTCTGGCGGCCACGGTGGAGGTGGCAAAGGAGATCGCCGATGAATACAACGTCGATCTGGGCAGTATCGAAGGGCCTTCGACTCCTGCTCCCTCTTCCGGTTCATCCGGCGAACGGGACAGGGGAATACCCGCCGGGCTCATCGTCTTTTTTCTGGTATTTTTCCTCGGGGGCGGGCGATTTTTCTGGCCCTTGATGTTCCTGAGCAGTATCACCGGACGTCGACATTACCGCGGGGGATTCGGTTCTTCCGGATTCGGCGGGGGAAGTTTCGGCGGAGGCGGCGGCTTCGGTGGATTCGGTGGAGGCGGCTTCGGCGGAGGCGGCGCGAGTAGGGGATTCTAATCAGTTAACCCCGCGGCAGAGTTGATAGCCGTAATCTATAGCGACTCTATTGCTACACAGGAGGACCTACAATTGAGTGGAAAAAGCAAAACGGGCTTTATTATCGGGCTCGTAATAGTGGTAGTACTGGTGATCAGTCTCTTTTCCTGGTACGTCGGGAACAGAAACGAGCTGGTTGGACTCGAAGAAGAGATAAATGCGGCCTGGGCGGAAATCGACAACCAGCTACAGCGACGAAGTGATCTGATTCCGAACCTGGTGGCGACGGTGAAGGGTTTTGCTTCACAGGAGAAGGAGGTATTTACCAACATCGCCGATGCCCGCGCCAAGCTGGCCGGTGCCGGTACGGTGCAGGAAAAGGCCGAAGGTTACAACGAGCTTCAGGGGGCATTGAGCCGCTTGTTGGTGGTGGTCGAAAACTATCCGGAACTGAAATCAAACGAAAACTTCATCCGCCTCCAGGACGAACTGGCGGGAACGGAAAATCGGATCGCCGTAGCCCGCAAGCGGTACAACGATACGGTAAAACAGTTTAACCGCCGGATCAGGATGTTTCCCGCGAACATAATCGCCGGAAGTATGGGCCTCGAACAAAGGGATTATTTCGAGATAGAAGAGAGCGCCCGATCGAACCCGCAGGTAGATTTTAGTAGTTGAACGGTACCGGCATGGGGTAAGCTTACTTTCCTTTTGTTCAAGGATT
>CAZJIN010000174.1:0-6078 GCA_964545955.1 uncultured Sediminispirochaeta sp. | reverse complement strand
TGGGGCCCCTGGGGCCCCTGGGGTCCGCCGGGAACCGCGACGGCCCCCGTGAGCAGTTCGGCCAGGCGGTTTTTTAGTTCCCCATCATTTCGGTAGAGACAGAGGCTGTGGTAAGTTTCGGGAATAAGCTCCGGGTAGGAGAGCCTCTCGGGGAGGAGGGGAAAACAGCCCGCGGCGATCGCCTCCACTATGGAGAGACCGAAGTTTTCCTGGAAGGCCGTGCTGATCACGATATCCCCCCGGCGGAGCAAGTCAAAATAGGCCCTCCGGTTCTCCAGGTAGCCGAAATGCTCGATTTTGTCCCCGAGCTTTTCTCGGGCCAGGTCGAATATCCCCGGGGACCGGCTGAATTGTTCCCCCGCCACGGCCAGGCGGAACTGAAAGCCCCGGTCGGATAATTCGAAGAGGGTGTTGAAAAAACTTTCGGGGTTTTTGTCATGCTCCCATCGGTGGTTCCAGATGATCAGGGGAGGATGAGCGATGCCCCCACGGTCTAAAGTGTTGCCGATTGCGGGATCACCGCCGGGAGGGATATCGCCGCCGGTAGCGAGTTCCTCGTCGGCGGTAGGTATATCCCCGCCGCCGGTTTTCACCCTGGGGATCTCGTCGATACCGGGATAGAGGACCGTACTTTTTGCCCGGAGTTCTTCGATGACCCACAGGGGCCTTGTGTCCGGCATGTGGTTGATAAATCCGGGGAGCCCCTCGAAGAAGGTCCGCTGATGAAAATATGAGTTAAAAACCATTCGCTCAGCCGCCAGCCCTGTGGTAATGTCGGTGAAGCCGTAGTGGAAATCCCGGGATTCCCCCGGTGAGAGGGGGTAGTTCAACTGGTTCTCATGGTAATATGCTACCAGTGGTGGGCATGCTGCACCCCACAGTGCCCTGAGATCGGCCAGGGAGAGCATGCTCGCGGCACAGACCAGGTCGAATTGTCCCGGGTCGGAAAAGTGTCGCGCCACCTCCAGGGCGGCCCCGCGCATCCTCCACTTCCAGAACCGGGGAGGAAGGGAAAAAAGACAGATCCTGTGACGGGAATGACGCTTCAGCCCGTCGGCAAAGGCCCTGTGAGAACCACCGTAAAAGGGTTCAACGAAGAGAATATTCAGCTCTCCCATGCCTCTGAGTATATCCGAGAGCGGCGGAAGGAGAAAGCTCCTTTTCGCATGATGATTCGCATGGTACCGCGAAGCTACGACCGGGATGGTGCCGGCGAGACCCCACCTCCGATTTTAGGTTCTATGGTACAGGAGGCCGAAAAGAGCAGAATGAGCATCGCGAGCCCCGCGAGTACCGTCATGAACAAAGTCGGTGCTGCTGCGACCGCCCCGGCCTATCGCGCGGATCTGGCCGAGCTTGTTGCTCAATACCACGGTGCCCTGTTCAATCGTCAGGGTGAACCCATCGTATTCAAACACCGTCTCCGCGAAAATAGATGGTGCGGACACCAGCATACTCAGTAAACAAAAGACAAAAGCGCCGCGAAATCTCATGATCAGGTAAGAATATTCACCCAGGCTGACGGATCCATCCGTCTCCCGCGCGGACAGGTCCCATCCCTTCTCCCGAAGTACCGATGTCGCTTCCTGCGGAGAAGCATCCTTCGGTAATTCTCCGATTGCGGTCAGAATCATATAGGCCGAGTGGCCGTAACTTGCCTTTTCCTGCTCAAGAAGCTGGTCAACAAGCTCATTCGACTGGGCCGCGAGAAAGGTGACGGAGAAGATTAATTGAATACCAAAAACAAGATAGATAACAGAACGCTTTTTCATAGTACCCCTCGAAAACGCCGCAGAATTAATGAAAAGATATACAAATAAGGGGAGTCATATTATACTGGCATGGGGGTTCAGATGCGAGGTAAGATTTTTTTTCTATTTTTTGTTCCGATACTGATTGCTGTTCTCTTTTCGGCTATGAGCTTTTTACCCTTTTATCAGACCTTCGAGAACAGGGTATATGATCTTTTTCTCTCCATCAAACCGGAGATAGAAGAGGATGAACGCCTTTTGCTCCTCGATGTGGACGACCTGGCCATCTCCGAGGTGGGTGTATGGCCATGGAGCAGGGACATTATGGCCAACGGTTTGCTGCTCCTGCGGGAATTTGAAACGGACTATATCGTATTCGATATTGAATACACCGAGGAAAGCCCCCTGGGGATCAATTCAGAGGTGCTTCGGGAGGAGATACCCGAACTTTTTGCGGAAGAGTTTGGATATCTTCAGGAAAATATCGGAGCTCTCTTCGACGCCCTTGCATCGGGACAGATCCCTCTCGAAGAAGCGAAGGGCTACATAGAAGACCTTCGTCAGCTCACCGGAGAATCAAGGGAGGTGCTCCTCGACAAGGTACGGGAAATCGAACGGGACAACGACGCCTACTTTGGAAAAATGGCCAGGCTCAACGGCAGCAGTTTTTTTACCACGGCCATGCTTCCGGAGGAGGAAGACTCGATTTCCGATTCCTACAAGGAATACGTCCATGAGAAGGTGGCCTTAGAGGGCCTGACGGCTGGGGATGTTGAATTCCGCCGAGCCCAAGGCATCCGTCCCTGTATCCGTCCCATCCTCAGCGGAGCACGCAGCGCGGGGTTTCCCAATGTAAAGGTCGATCAGGACGGGGTACGACGGCGTATTGATCTGCTGATGGAATTTGACGACCGGTATTATCCCCAGCTCGCCTTTTCTCCCCTGCTTCGCCTGCTGGGAATGCCCGATATAGGAATCGAGGATGAGGCGATCATTCTCCGGAAGGCCGAACTCCCCGAGAAGGGCGCGAAGGATATCCGTATTCCCCTCACCGGGGAAGGGTATTTCCTTATCAACTGGCCCCACAAGGATTATTATAAGAGTTTTCGCCATCTCAGTTACTACGAACTGGTGTACAACCGTGAACTCGAGCAACGTCTCGTGGACAATCTCCGGATCATGGAGGAGGCGGGTTACCTCTCCTACTACGAGGGGGAATTCGCCTTGATGGACGCGTACCGCTACGCCGAAGAGATTCGGGAGGAGGTCCTGGCGGGGGAAGATCCCGCGCTGATGGACGAATACGTGGAAGTACGAAGGATGTTCTTCGACGGGGTTGAAGATTTTCTCAACGGTCCCGCGGAATCCACCATCGACTCGGAGATCGAATATGTCCTCTCCTCCGGTGAACTGGATGAAGCTACCGCCGAAGTGTATCGTGAGATACGCGGGGAAATACCGGAGGTCTTCGGTGCCGGCAGGGATGTCTCAAAAAATCTCACCGCATCGAGGTCACGTCTCACTGAGGCGGTACCAGGCTCTTTCATCATAATCGGCCACGTGGGGACATCCACCACCGATATCGGGGTGAACCCCTTCGCCGAAGAGTACATGAACGTGGGAACCCACGCGAGCCTGGTCAATACGATTCTCCAGGAGTCCTTCCTGGACGAACTTCCCGAAAGCTATTCCATGGCCCTCGCCCTGATCACCGCCCTGTTGGTGGCCATACTGATCTGGAGAATGGCCCCCGTGTTGTCGATCCTTTCGGGGACCCTGTTTCTCTTTGCCATCGTAGGTGCTCTCCTCGTCATGTTCGTGACTACAGGGGTCTATTTACCGCCGGTCATACCGATGTTCGCCATCTTTTTCACCTTCGTCACCCTGACTGCCGTCAAGTTCATACAGACCGCGAAGGACCGGGTCTATATTAGAAACGCCTTCAGCCACTACCTCTCCGCCGACGTGATCAACAACCTCCTCTCCGACCCCGACAAGCTGACCCTCGGCGGTGACAAGAAACATATGACCGCCATGTTCACCGATATCAGGGGCTTTTCCACCATTTCAGAACAGCTTGACCCCTCCGAACTTGTGAGCCTGCTCAACGAATACCTCACCGAAATGAGCGATATCATCATGGACAAGAAGGGAACCATCGACAAATACGAGGGCGACGCCATCATCTCCTTCTTCGGCGCCCCCATCGACTACGATGACCACGCCGAAAGGGCCTGCCGATCCGCTATTATGATGAAAAAGGCGGAGCAGGAACTGAACGCGCGTTTTCTGGAAACAGGTCTCTCCCCCGCGCCGGTGTTGACCCGCATCGGAATCAACACCGGCGAGATGGTGGTCGGCAATATGGGAACCGCAAAAAAAATGGACTACACCATCATGGGAAACTCGGTCAACCTGGCCGCCCGCCTCGAGGGAGTCAACAAGCAGTATAACACGTGGATTCTCATGAGCGAGATGACCTATCTCGACGCCGGTTCAGGCTTCGCGGCGCGACGGCTCGACCGGGTGCGGGTGGTCGGTATCAACGAACCCGTCCGTCTCTACGAACTCGTTGACGAAAAATCCAATATCACCTCGAGTATGAAGGAAGCCCTGGACATCTTCGACAATGGTCTTGAGGTTTTTGAACGCCGTGAATGGAAGAGGTCGGGGGATCTTTTCAAACAGGTTCTCGACATCTTTCCCGATGACGGCCCCGCGGAGTTCTTTCTTGCCAGATGTCGAAAGTTTCTCAAAAAAGCCCCCGCGGATACCTGGGACGGGGTATTCAACCTGACCTTGAAATAAGACTATGGGGGATCAAACCATCGTAATGATTTCAGACCGTCACGGTCGAAGGACCGGCTGGAGTACTGTATGAAACTGACCGAAAGAAAGGCCGGGATTCTCCTGCATCCCGTTTCGCTGCCCTCGGATGATGGAATAGGGGATTTTGGAAAAAACGCCTACGACTTCTTGGATTTTATGGCGGATGCGGGGATGGGGATCTGGCAGGTCCTTCCGCTGGGGCCGACGGCTTACGGTGGCTCTCCCTATACCGCCCTCTCTTCCTTCGCGGGCAACCCTTTGCTGATCTCTCTGGACAGGCTGATGGAGGAGGGACTTCTCGATGCTTCTGATCTCCGGGGGCGACCTGAGTTCTCACCGGATCGTGTGGACTATCCGAAGGTCACGGAATGGAAGAGGCCCCTCCTTGAGAAGGCGGCCCGGTGTTTTTCCGAAGAGTCCGAAGGGTCTAAACATGGCGAGGGGGACTCACGGGAGACCTTACGGCAGACTTCGAGGCAGGAGTTTCGCCGATTTTGCGAGCGGGAAGGGTGGTGGCTGGATGATTATGCCCTGTTCGCGGCGGCGAAGAGATTTTTTGACGATATGGCCGTCCGTGAGGGGGGGAAGGACTCAGCCTGGAACCTGTATTGGCCCGAAGGATTGATCGCCCGTGAGCCCCGGGAGCTGGAATCACGACGGGAGGAGTGGGCACCGGAGATCTCTATTGAAAAGGTGTTACAGTTCTTTTTTTCACGTCAGTGGAGGGGGGTAAAGAAATACGCCAACGACAGGGGAATTCGGCTCTTCGGTGATATTCCGATTTTTGTGTCCCCCGAGAGCGCGGATGTATGGACCCACCCGGAGCTGTTCAAGCTGGACAAAAAACACCGTCCCACCGTCGTCGCGGGGGTTCCCCCGGATTATTTCAGTGTCACCGGTCAGCGATGGGGAAATCCGGTGTACAACTGGGCCGAACACGAGAGAACGGGCTTCGAGTGGTGGATCTCACGGATCAGGAAAAGCCTTGAACAGGTGGATCTAGTCCGGATAGATCATTTTCGGGGTTTTGAGGCCTACTGGGAGATCCCCGCGACCGAGAAGACCGCTATAAAGGGGATCTGGAAAAAATCACCGGGGCGCGAACTTTTTCAAAAGATCCACGAAGCCCTTGGAGAGTTGCCCGTCGTCGCGGAGGACCTGGGGGTGATCACACCGGAGGTGTTGAAGCTTCGGGAGGAGTTTCACATTCCAGGAATGAAGGTGCTGCAGTTTGCCTTCGAATCGGACGGAGCAGGGGCACTGAACGCGAACAATTCCTTTTTGCCCCACAACTACACCCCCGACTATATCGCCTACACCGGAACCCATGACAACGACACGACTCGGGGGTGGTTCGACGCCCTCAATCCGGAACAGCAGAACCTCGTTCGGTCATATCTGGGAAGCTTTGGTGGTGACCAGGTATGGGAGGCGATCAGGGCGGTCTTCATGTCGGTTGCCTGCTACGCGGTGGTGCCTTTTCAGGATATACTCGGCC
>CAZJIN010000173.1:0-6082 GCA_964545955.1 uncultured Sediminispirochaeta sp. | reverse complement strand
CGCATATCCTCTTACCAGGGTGAGACCAAAACCGGAACGGGAATCGTCCAGCACCTCCGGGGGTGCTCCCGCTCCATCATCGGAGACCACAATCTCTATCGTGGAAGTAGGTATCTCGCGAAGGAGTATCGAGATCCAACCCTTTTCTTCCGGTACAAAGGCGTATTTTAACGAGTTGGTGATAAGTTCATTTATAATAATACCCACGGCGAAGGCAATATTCGCCGTTACATGCATCTCCCGCAGGTCCCCGGTGAGAACAATCCTCCCGTTTTTGCAGAAAGCACTACGCAGATCATCGAGGAGCTCATTGAGGTATCCCCTCAATTCTATATCCCCGGTGTCCCTGCCGGTATAGAGCTTTTCATAGATCGACTGCATCAGGCGAATACGTCTTCGAGTCTCATCGAAGGCGGCAATCACCGCGGGGTCGGAAAACTCGGCCGATTGGAGGGAGAGAATACTGGATATAGTGTACATATGGTTCTTGATACGGTGATGAACCTCCCGCAGGAGCTGTTCCTTCTCCGCCAGTAGATCGGTAATGAGACTTTCCTTTTTTATCTGCTCTGTGATATCCCTCACCAGTCCGGCTATCCCGTTCACTTCGTTCTTCATGATCACCGGAATTCGGCGAATCTCAAAAATCCGGTCATTGATTTCCTGCTTCTGCACCACCATACGACCGGTACTGAGTACCTTCAGATCTGCCTTTCTGATATTTTGGGCCCGGTCTGCGGGAAAAAAATCAACATCCGTGAGCCCCGCAAGGTTCTCAATCCCACAATCCACGTACGTGGGAAGAGGGGAATTGTGCATAAGGTATCTCAGGTTCAGGTCCTTTAAAAATAGAAGTCGGGGCTCGAATTCATAAACAGCTGAAGCTGATTGTTTTTCATTTCAAGATCGTGGTTCAGTCGCTTTCTATCCTCAAGCAGTATCCCCTGTTTTTCAAACAAGGCCTGGATGAGAAAGGAAAAGCCCACCGCGATCCCAAAATAGAACACCAGACCGAGACTATCGGGCAGATTCCCCCGCTCCCCAAGGATATATAAAACCTGATGGGTGAGCAGCGTCACACCCATCACCGAATCGATGAGAATCAACTGTCCCCGCTTTCTGCTGAAGGCCGCGGCAATCAACACGGTCAGGCAGGCATTCACCACGGCGAAGTGGGCCCACCCGGCGGGCATTTCCTCAATCAGGAAGAATTCACCCGCCAGAAATGAAAGCTGCACCACCAGCATCCCCCCAGCGAAAAGAAGGTTGACCGCCGAATCATAGCTCCCGCGACGAAGCAGAAAGTATGCGCCTACCAGAATCCCCAGCAGGAGGATGTTCTGACCGAGAAAGAGAAAGGAAGAAGAGCTCAGGTTGACCACGATATAAAAGAGGAGCACAGGGGAAAGACCCGCTACAATCTTCGAAAAAAGCTTTGACCGCAGAGAAAGAGTATCACTTGAGAAAGAGGTCGCGGATTCTCCGGACCAACCTTTGTGTCCCCTGTTGCTTTCCTTTCTCAATTTCAAGATACCGCCCCGGAGAGGAATTTAAATATACACGCTATTTTATATTATAAACTAATAATACTGATTTGTCATTTTCTTTATTTTAGACCCCCCATCAACGCCCCCTATCAAGGTTCTCCCTTTCAAGAAACCGGACCGAAAAACAGGGTGGAAAAACTATTCCAGGTAGGTCTGGAGGTATCTCTCCAGGTTGATTCCCCTGTTGGTCAGTTCGAGCTTGTGACGGATATTCTCACGATGACGGTTCACCGTAGCCGGAGAAATATGCTCCAGCCTGGCGATCTCCTTGGAAGAATACCCCTTGCTGATCATATTGCAGATCTGTAGTTCCTTGGGTGAGAGTGTGTTGAACTCCCGGGTCAGGCTGGAATAGAGGGGAGAGGCGATTTCCTGAAGATTCTGTTTCAGGAGCCGTATGGTTTCTTCGCAGCTTGTATTCTCCAGGTCCTGTCCAAGCGATTCCAGGATCGGCATGACAATATTATCTATGTTGGCCTGAATTCTCCGGGCTACCTCCCGGTTCTCGGATCTTACCTGATTGAGAATCTCCGCCATGGCGATGTTCTTGTTTCGCAAGGCCTTTTTCTCTATCTCCAGCATCTCCTTCGCATGGATTCTCTCCATAATTCTCCCACTCCGCTCGGCGACTGCGTTGAGAAGCAGTCTCTCTTCCTTGAGAAAGGGACCTTCGTACTCCATCGGTCGGGATTCGGAATAACAGACAGTCAGCCCTCCTTCGGAGGTGCTGCTGCATTTTATCTTTGCATCCAGCCTCCATCGGGTCTCACGAAAGCCCTCCGTCCGGTAGACCTTGTTGTTTACACGGACCGCTACGGTGGTGATGTCGGGATACTGCCATGATTCAGGCAGGATTTCAACAATACCCTCAAGAATACTGTCCAGATCATCCCCGAAGTAATCCACCAATTCCGAGATTCGAAAAAGGCACTTCAGTTCCTTCAACCTCTCCTGCAGTTTTGTATTTGTTCTATCCATTGTGGTTGTTCCTTTTTGCAATATCCTTCTTCTCAATAGTTATCTGTCTCGATATCCATCGTCATTTCAGAATAATTGTAGAGAATAAATTCGTTTTCCGCAATTTTACACATAACACATAGGCAATAATTATGTATTTTTATATAAAATATTAATTGGCAATCATATTAAACACTCTTCATAGTTTTAATAGAGTTTATATTATGGAGTAAAATATTGAAAGTGCTGATTGCCGATGATTCCACACGGTTCAGTTATGGATGTACTCAACTACCTGCACTCGAAGGGAAAAACAATCCGGACGATTGTCTTGACGAATCACAACTGCACCTTTTACAGGGAAAAATGTCTCGCCCTCGGCGCCGACTACTTCTTCGACAAGACCTATGAATTCGAAAGAGTCCGGGAAGTCCTCGCCGAGACAGACAAATATATAAGGAGAAATAGTATGGCACAGATGAAAATGCGAACCAAAATCACAGGCGGGTTCGTACTGATGATGGCACTGCTGCTTGCAGTCAGCGTGGTGACGATTCTTTTCCTGAGCTCGGCCTCCACCGACTTCATACAGTACCGTGACTGGGCGACCGACTCGAACCTCGTGAGCAGCCTCCAGGAAAACATGCTCATGGTCCGTATGAATGTGAAGGACTTTCTGATCAACGGGGAGGAAAAGGAAAAACAGGAATTCGACAACTACATTGCCCTGGTAAAGGAAGAGGTACTGGAGGCTCATGAAGAAATTCAGAACGCCCAGAGAGCTCCCATGGTCCAGCAAATCGACGATATGCTGGCGGAATACGAGGAAACCTTCGAAAAGGTGGTACAGCTCCAGGCCCGACGGGACGATCTGGTGATAAAGGGGCTTGATGAAGAAGGTCCGGATATGGAAAAAAACCTCACGGAGATTCTCGTATCGGCACGGGCGGACAACGATATGGATGCAGCCTACTACGCCAGTCTCGCACAGCGAGATCTTATGTTAGCTCGGCTCTACGCCTTCAAGTTTCTCGATTCAAACACGAAGGATGATGAAAAGAGGGTCCTCGACGAACTGGAGGTGTTCCGTGGGCACCTTGGAGATCTGGACAGTCGCCTTGCCAACATCGATCGGAGAGCGCTCCTGGAAGAGGTACAGGGGGGAGTGCAGAATTACTCCCGTGATTTCAACGAAGTAGCGCAGGTCCTCTACGAGAGAAACGACCTCACTTCCAACACCCTCGACGTGGTCGGTCCGGAGATCGCCGATACGGGAAAGGCTGTTGTCGCTTCAATCGTGGCCGACCAGGACATTCTCGGCCCGAAGCTGCAGAAGGCCAACCAGACTGCCATAATGATAGCCTTGATTGTGTCGGGCGCCGCGATACTCCTGGGGATATTCCTCACCATCTTCATCACCGGAAGTATTCTCAAACAGCTTGGGGCCGATCCCGCGGAAATTGAGAAAATCGCCCAGCGGATTGCCGACGGTGACCTGGACATCGACATGTCCGGTGAAAATGTCCGCGGTGTCTACCTCTCGGTCAAGGAAATGGTGGACGCCCTGCGCTACAAGGCCGATATCGTCGAACAGATCGCCAACAAGGACCTGTCCGTCACTATCGATATGGCCTCTGATAAAGACCAGCTCGGCCGGTCTCTCAATGTGATGAAGGATTCCCTGAATGAACTTCTCGGACAGGTCAATGATGCAGTCGAACAGGTCGCCAACGGTTCCGACCAGGTCTCCCAGGCCAGTCAGAACCTCAGCCAGGGGGCTACCGAACAGGCTTCGAGCCTCGAAGAGGTGACCAGCTCCACTAACGAGATCAACAGCCAGTCCAGGCAGAACGCCGAGAACGCCGGTGAAGCCCACTCCATCGCCAAGCAGGCCACCGATGATGCGCGCAGCGGCAACGAGAAAATGGAACAGCTGCAGCAGATCATGGAACGGATCAACGCATCCTCCGACGAGATCAACAAGGTCGTCAAAGTCATCGACGACATCGCCTTCCAGATTAACCTCCTCGCCCTCAACGCCAACGTAGAGGCCGCCCGTGCCGGCAAATACGGCAAAGGCTTCGCGGTCGTCGCCGATGAGGTGCGGAACCTCGCGGTAAAGAGCGCCGATTCGGTCAAAGAGACCACCAATATGGTCAATGAAACCGTCGAGAACATCAAAAAGGGGACGACCGCCACCGAGGAAACGGCAAAGCAGCTGGGAGCCATAGTGGACGGATCGGGAAAGGTCGCCGCCTTCCTCGAAGAGATCGCCCAGGCCAGCCGTGAACAGGCCCAGGCGATCGAACAGATCACCGAGGGACTTGACCAGATCGACGAGGCAACCCAGTCCAATACCGCCAGCGCCGAAGAAAGCGCGTCCGCCTCCGAGGAGTTGGCAGGTCAGGCCCAACAGCTGCGCAGCATGGTCGCGCAGTTCAAGCTGGAGAACGGCAACGGGAATCACAGAAGTCTCCAGACCAGGGGGACCCATATTCAACAGCTGAAAGCCCCTCAGACCGGACGAAAGAAAAGAGCTTCCTCCCCGGGCTACGCACATGCTTCGACCGCCACCGCAACGGCATCCGCGCATCCTTCGGTATCCCCTTCAAAGGGCGGTTCCGATTGGAGCGGTGAACAAAACGGCGGTAGAACGGAAACCGGAATTAAGCCGTTGAGCCCCGAGGAACAGATCAGGCTCGATGATGATGACTTCGACCGGTTCTAAAATGACCGTGACAGTACAGGAGCAGATATGAGTAAACAGAATTTACACGATGAGGATTTGTTGATCGTCGACGACGACGAAGATGAAGTACTGGATACCAAGTATCTGATGTGCAAGCTCGGCAACGAAGTATTCGGGATCGATATACAACACGTAACCGATATTATTGAGCTGCAAAGGATAACCGAGGTCCCCGATATGCCCCCCTATGTGAAGGGGGTGATAAATCTCCGCGGTCAGGTTATCCCGATCATTGACCTGCGGCTGCGGTTCAACATGGAAGAGCGGGAGTACGACGACCGCACCGTGATCACCGTTGTCAACATCAGGAACACCTCCATCGGCTTCATTGTCGACACCGCCACGGAGGTGCAGGACATCCCGGAGAAGGACATCGATCCGCCGCCGAAATTCCAGGGAAAAGATGAAAAGGAACGCTACATTGCAGGACTGGGAAAGATCGGAAAGGATGTGATGATACTTCTGGACGTTGAGAAGCTCGTCTCCGGGGAAAGGCTCGAAGAAATCCGGGAAGCGGTCGGGTAGTACGGACATCACTGGCGGGGTATGTGCCGCGGGGTATGTGCACACATGCCCCGCAATCCCCCGCCACTCTCCGCTCTCTTACCGGTGCCCCCCACTGGCCCTTTTTCTAGAACCTGCATCCGAAGAACCAGGACGGATAGAAGTCGATATACTCCCCGGATCCCGAATAGTCCATGCTCCAGGACCCTCCTTGCATGGCTCCCGGAACAAAGTCCGTATACTCCCGTATATGGACGGCCATATCCACCCCTCCGAAGATGGAGCTCTTCCCGGAAATATTTCGCCCGAAGGAGAATCTTAAAGC
>CAZJIN010000172.1:0-6102 GCA_964545955.1 uncultured Sediminispirochaeta sp. | reverse complement strand
GGATCGTTCCTCGTTCCTGCGGTACGACCCTTGATATGACTTACTGCTTAGGAGGAAGACTTCCTATTTATATTGGCCATGTTAGCAATGTGTTATGGTTGTTTTGGCAACAATGGGATTGACTTTAATCGATACTGAGGCAATTACGCACTTTTTCTCGAACAGCATCCATCCATTTGGTGACAAGAGGCATATGGGCGGCTTCCGGTTGCATGGTACTGCCGGGATAGCGGGTTACCGTCCCGAAAGGAGTCAGTTTCTCGCATTCCTCTTCTACCTCTTTCAGTTGATTACACACATCTTGAATATCACGATTCAATTTTAACAGGTCGTGGATGAATGGCATCCTCCGATTGGAATAAATGTACATCGACTTGAGATACTTTTCTGCACATTGCTGACAATGAAAGGCAACGATTTCGTACGGTATACGGGATGAGTCCAATAGTATGAATACAGAATCTCTGTCCCTGTCGGCCGAGAAGATCCATTCCTATACATCAGGTGGTACTGTCAAACCGCGACCCCTTCATTAAAGGCCACATGTTCTATAGTCCATGGGTGATGCAAACGACGATCGAAATCTTCCTTTGAGCTTACTATCACGTCCAAAGCATGGTCGAGATGCTCGTGGAGGTAGCGACGTATCTCGAATGCTATCTCGAAAGGATCCTGAGGTTTCACGGAATACACGACAAGGATGTCGATGTCGCTGTCATCGGTTTCATCTCCACGGCCGAATGAGCCAAACACATAGACAGCATCTATTGGAAAAGAGGCATGTAATGATCTGATTACAGATAGAAGTTTTTCGTTCATGTTTCCTGTGTGTAGTATACTTGAATGATTCTTCTTTCGGCAAGTGTTATTTATTGATGGTGTTATTGCCCTATTTGGTCAGATGTCTCAACTCAAAGAGATTGTTTATAGGAAGGTGCTCATTTAAAACTGTGCTTAATTGATGTGATTTTGGTGTGAGCAAAACGCCGCCGATTTATCGGCGGCTTACACAATTCCATATTATTAAAACAATTATTTTACCCCCGACGCGATTCGAACGCATGACCTACTGCTTAGGAGGCAGTCGCTCTATCCTGCTGAGCTACGGGGGCACAAATGCTGTACCCATAATAGGAAAAAGCGGCCCCGGTGTCAACTCGCCCGTCGAGAGCAACGAGTAGCAACTGCCGACTCGACCTTTAAGTCTTGAACCCCTGGTTTTACGATCCGGCACACACTTCTGTTCTTCACAGAAAAAACACACCTGCTTCGCAGTTTGTTTACCCGTCTCCTCTATATTTACCCACATACTATTGAAAACATACTATGAAATTAGAGGGAGTCAACTATGGTAAAGAAACGAAAAAAGATAAAACGGGGAACCATCAACTACATCGCGGATATCCTGATCGGTGCCGGATTCATTGTTTCCATGGTCAGCGGAATAGTTTTTCTCTTTGTACCCTCCTCCGGAGGTTTCCAGGGGGGGAGGAACCCCTACTTTATGTACACCATCCTGGGAATGGATCGCTGGTTCATCAAAGACCTTCACACATGGAGCAGCATCCTGTTGGCAGTAGGGGTATTCGGACATCTCATCCTGCACTGGAATTGGTTCGTCTGTATGACCCGGAATTTTATTAAAAAGAAAAAACCCGGATCGATCAACACCGGCGTGGTAAAGGTGCCCTCCACGGAAACCTGTCGGGAGGAAGGCTGACAACCCTATCCCATGGGAGGATGGTGGGGCTATCTTCAGGGTTCAGCCGCAAACCCTTGCCCTCACCACCTCCCCTTCCCACATTCCCCACCCGCTTGCCTAGTTTTGAGTAAAAACCTTATACTCAGGGCAGGGAGATTTTTTCAGGAAGCATAAATCTACACCTCCCCCGGAGGCACCAGGGTATGGATAAAACAATACAGACAAGAGGACGATGGTTTCTCAAATCACGATGGCCGGAATTAGCATCTCTCGAAGTGGACAGGAAGAACGGCTTCGAGATCCCGCCGATGCAGAAACCCGCTGAGAACGACAGTGTTATACAACTCCTTTCGGTAGAAGAGCTGATGGAGTATTACGGAAAGGGTATTTCTCTCAGCCATGCTATTGCGGCCAGAGAATCGCGACGGAAGTATACCGAGGAGTCCCTTTCACTCGAGGAACTAAGCTACCTGCTTTGGGCTACCCAGGGAGTTCGCAAAAAGAATGAGAAAGCCACCTTTCGGACTGTTCCTTCCGGCGGGGCACGGCATTCATTTGAAACCTATCTCTTCATACAGAGGGTGAACGATCTCGAAGCCGGATTGTACAGATATCTGCCCCTGGACCATCAGCTGGTATTTCTCAAAACGGCTGAAAGATACGGAGAGGACTATGAAAAAATGCTTGACCAGGCACTGCTCAAACACAACTTTCACGGGGCGGTCACCTTCATCTGGTCCGCCATCCCCTACAGGTCCGAATGGGCCTACGCGTCGGAAGCCGCTCGTTTGATTCTCCTTGATGCCGGACATCTATGCCAGAATCTCTACCTCGCCTGTGAGGCCATCGGTTGCGGGACCTGCGCAGTGGGAGCCTACGACCAGGAAAAGACGGACCGGTTTATCGGCGTTGACGGGACCGATGAATTTGTCGTATATGCCGCCCCAGTGGGAAAAATACCCGGCTAAAAGTGAAACCACTTGAGGTGCTTTCAAAAATAGGAGTTTTTTGAATTGCCGGGGCCTCTACCCCCTGGACAACTCGCGGTCGATGATCGCCTCGAGGATGACAACGATTTTCTCTACCGTCGGTGTGCACCCGGTCACATCGTCCCGATAGTGCTCCTTGAGGTAATCACAATCGAGGGAGCCCATCTCCTCGGTCACTCGAGAGAGAAACTCACTGGTCAGCTCCTTGCAGTATTCGCCCTCATGGGCACTTTTCTTTACAAAAATCGCGCTCAAGGCCATAACCCCTCCGGTGAGGCCACCGCAGGTTTTTTCTATACCCATCCCCCCGCCAAAACCGGCGGCGAGCTTCAAAGCTTCAGGAGGGAGATTCAACCCATAGACCCTGTCGGCCGCGTGCAGGACGGTTTCCGAACAATTCAGGTCCTCCCCGACCATCAGTCCGCCGACCAGTTCCACCATAGTACCGTTCTTTTTCATAGCGGTATTCTATCCCTTCATTCTCGGGTTGACCATACCCCGGCCAGCGGCGATACCCAAAACACGAAAGGCCCGGGAGACCCCTTCTCTTTACTACTGAATTATTACCGTGCCCATCCTTTTTTTCTTTACCCATGACGGGGTGGAATCTTATTTTTGTGATACAAGACCTGTGATACAAGACCACCGACGGACCGACGTCACCACTTTTTTACTTTTTAAACACGGAGGATCCAATGAACGTGAAAAAATATACGAAACATCCCACCCGAATATACCCGTTCGCATCCCTGCTCGCCTCCCTGTTTCTCTTCCTGTCCGTATCATGCGCAACAGAACAAGCCGGCGCACCCGGGGGCAACGACACCGCGCCTGTTTCCAATCTCAATTCAGAGGAGAAACTGAAACTCGATCCGGCGGTCACCCACGGTACCCTCGAAAACGGCCTCACCTACTATATCCGGCCTAACTCAAAGCCGGAGAACCGGGCTTCCCTGAGGCTGGTTGTCCGTGCGGGAAGTGTCCTCGAGAACGAGGACCAAAGAGGCCTGGCCCACTTCGTGGAGCATATGGCCTTCAACGGAACGGAGAACTACCCGAAACATGAGATCATCGATTATCTCGAGAAATCCGGAATGAGCTTCGGTCCGGACATCAACGCGTCCACGGGTTTTGAAAGAACGATCTACGAACTCGATTTGCCAACTGAGGATCCGGAAAAAATTCGAAGGGGTATCGATATTCTTAAGGAGTGGGCCTTTCATATCTCCTTCGATCCTGAGGAGGTGGATAAAGAACGACAGGTGATCATTGAAGAGTGGCGCGGCGACAGGGGTGCCTCGGCACGACTGCGGGATGAATATCTGCCGGTGTTATTTCGCGGGTCCCGCTTCGCCGAACGTATGCCCATCGGTCAGATGGAGGTGATCGAGGGGAGCAGCGCGGAAGACCTGCGGGAGTTTTACACTACCTGGTATACCCCGGAGCACATGGCGGTCATCGTCGTGGGGGATATTGATCCCGAGAGAATAGAGGAATTCGTCGGTGAGATATTCGGACCTGAACGAGAAGAGACCAACAGTGAGCTGCCATCCTATTCCATTCCTCCGGCGGAGGAAAAAGCCTTTGTAATAGCCACCGACCCGGAAGAAGACAGAACAAATCTGCGGGTCATGAGGATCCATGCCCCCCTTGAGCTCAGTACAGTGGAAGACTACCGCAGGTCCCTGGCTATCTCCATGTATCGTGAGATGGTTTCATCCCGACTTCGTGAAAAAACAGAGCAGGCCGATCCGCCGTATGTGTCCGGGTTTTTCAGTATGAGCAAGCTCCTGAGAGCCAACGGCGTTACCGCCTGGGCGGCGGCGGTCATCGAGGGCGAGGTCGAAGAAGCCCTGAAGGCACTGCTCATCGAAGAGCGAAGGGTGAGACTTCACGGTTTTTCCGAGTCCGAGCTGCTTCGCGCGAAGGAGAATATCCGGACTTGGATGAAGCGTCAGTACGATGAACGGGACAAGACGGATTCACGCCGCTTCGTGGAAGAGTATATCAGCCATTTCCTCAGCGGTCAGGCCGCTCCGGGGATTGAAAGGGAATGGGAACTGTCCCGAAGCTTATTGCCCCTGATCAGCCTCGAAGAAGTACAACAGGTGGAGGGGGATTTTCTCCGACAAAGCGGTGAAGTCACCACGATCGTCACCGGTCCCGAAAAGGAGGATCTCCAATACCCCTCGAAGGGAGAGCTTGAAAAGATTTTTAGGGAAGCCTCCGGGGCGGAAGTAGAGCCTTACAAAGATGAAACGGCCGAAGGGACTCTGGTTCCTGAGTCTCCGATGTCGGGAGAGCTCATCTCCGAGGAATCCTATAAAACGGGGGATTACCACCGTTTTGATCTGTCCAACGGGGCGCGGGTTTTTTATAAAAAGACTGATTTCAGAAATGAACAGATCCTCTTTTCCGCCTTCAGCCCCGGGGGTGCTTCGCGGGTGGAAACCACCGACTACTACGCCGCGAGGCTGGCACCTTCTTTCATAGATGCAGGCAAACTGGGCGACTTCACCCCGACGCAACTTCAAAAAAAACTGGCCGGATCACAGGTAAGTATTACCCCCTATATCAACGAAATGTACGAGGGCTTCAGGGGCAGCGGGAGACCGGAAGATATGGAAACACTCCTGCAGCTGGTCTACCTCTACTTCACCGATGTACGCATGGAAGAGGCGCTTTTTTCATCTTATCAAAAAAGACTCTCCGGGGTACTCGAAAACCGTCTCAGTGATCCCCGGACACTACTGAGTGACCGGGTCACGGAAATGCTCTTCCAGGGACACCCCCGAAGGGTCCCCCTGGATTCCGCCTCGGTCAGAGCACTCTCCCCGGAACAGGTGTACCGGGTCTTCCGGGAAAGGTTCGCCTCACCCTCGGACTTCACCTTCGTCTTCACGGGCAACGTGGAACCTGAAAAGCTGAAAGATCTTGCCGTCAGGTACCTCGGGTCGATCCCCGCATCGGGGAAGGCCTCGGGGAAAGAAAGATGGATCGACAGGGATGTCCGATTCACCCGGGAAGACCGGTCCGATGAAATTTTTTCCGGGTTGGAGGAAAAAAGCACGGTGTACCGGATCTTTCCCACCCGTCGACCCTGGAGTCTTGAAAAACAGACCGACCTGGAAGCCTTCGAGCAACTCCTCACTATCCGTCTTCGCGAGACCGTCCGGGAGGAGGCAGGAGGGACCTACAACGTCGGGGTCTCCATCATGTCGGAAAAAGAACCGGTGGAACGGTCAATGTTATCCATCAGCTTCAACTGCGCCCCCGACCGGGTGGATGAACTCATCGGGATCATCGACGGGGAGCTGGATCGCTTGCGATCAGAGTCTGTCGGCGCGGAGTACGTGGAAAAGGTCCGCAGCATCCTGATCAAATCCCTCGAGGAAGCCCGGGAGACCAACG
>CAZJIN010000171.1:0-6107 GCA_964545955.1 uncultured Sediminispirochaeta sp. | reverse complement strand
AAGGCGGTGGAGTATTTCGTCAGTTACTATGATTACTACCAGCCGGAGGCCTACGTTCCTTCGAGGGACCTCTATATTGAAAAAGACGCCTCGATCAACGACGAAATCGATCGTTTGCGTCTCTCCGCGACCAGTGCTTTGATGGACCGTCGTGACGTAATAGTGGTAGCAACCGTCTCCTGTATTTACGGCCTGGGGAATCCGAAGGAGTTCCATGAAATGAGGATTCCCCTCAAGCTCGGACAACAGACCGATGCTTCGAGTATTGCCCGGGACCTGATAGGTCTCCAGTACGATCGAAACGATATGGTTCTACAACGCGGCTCTCTCCGTATCAGAGGCGATGTCCTGGAGGTTTACCCGGCATACCTGGAGGAAGCCTATCGCATTGAGTTTGACTGGGACGAGATTGAGCGGATCCGAAGATTTCACCCGATTACCGGAGATACCCTCGAAGAGCTTGATTCGGTCACCATATATCCGGCAAAACATTTCGTGATGCCCGAAGACCGGATACGTCAGGCCCTCGATTCGATTCGAGGTGAAATGGAAGAGCGGTACGAAGAGCTCACGTCGAAGGGAAAGCTGGTGGAAGCACAGAGGATAAAAACACGAACTGAATACGACCTTGAAATGATGGAGGAGATGGGCTACTGTTCCGGGATAGAGAACTACTCCGCCCCCCTGAGCAATCGTCAGGCCGGAGAGCGTCCCTCCGTGCTGATTGACTACTTTCCAGAGGAATTCATCACCTTTATCGATGAGTCTCACGTGACCCTCTCCCAGGTGGGGGCGATGTACGCCGGTGACCGTTCACGGAAACTCAACCTGGTGGAGCATGGTTTTCGACTTCCCTCCGCCCTGGACAACCGTCCGCTCATTTTTGCTGAGTCCGAAGAACTCCTCGATCGGGTGATCTACGTTTCCGCGACCCCTGGAGAAAAGGAAATCCAAAAAAGTAAACAGCTGGTTGAGCAGATTATCAGGCCCACCGGACTCCTCGACCCGATGCTTGAGGTCAGAAAAACCGAAGGCCAGATAGAAGATATTTTCGCAGAAATAAAAGAACGGGTCTCCGCCGGTGAGCGAACCCTGGTCACCACGCTCACCAAAAAAATGGCCGAAGATCTCACCGACTACCTGAGTGGACTGGGATTAAAGGTGCGTTATCTCCACTCGGAAGTGGAAACCATCGAGCGGGTTGAAATCCTCCGTGACCTTCGCATGGGCATTTTCGACGTACTGGTGGGAATAAACCTCCTCCGAGAGGGCCTCGATCTCCCTGAAGTCTCCCTTATCGCGATCCTCGATGCAGACAAAATCGGCTTTCTCCGCTCCGCCACCAGTCTGATACAGATAATCGGCCGCGCCGCCCGCAACGTCAACGGCAAGGTAATCATGTACGCCGACAAACATTCGAAGGCCATGGATGAGGCGATTAGAGAGACCGACCGCCGTCGTAGCCTCCAGCTGGAGTACAATGAAAAACATGGAATCACCCCCCGCACCATCCGTAAAGCAGTGCAGGACATCCTCATAAGAAAGAAAACCGAAGCCCGGCAGACCGAAACAGGTTCCATCGAACTCATCAAAAAAGGCTATAACCTTCTCGTTCCCCGGGAACGGGCAAAACTCATCAAACATCTCGAACAGTTAATGCTCGAACACGCGAAAAACCTGGAATTCGAAGAGGCCGCGATAGTCCGCGACGAAATCGAATCACTCAGGGAATAGGACCGGGTACCTTCCCGACCTTTCGGGTGAGTGCCCTCGGGTGAGTGCTTTTACTAAATGAATACTCCCGCCCCTTGACATACGAACATAAGTTCATTAACCTTCAGATATGCCGAGACCGGTAAAAGAAAGATATGTCTATCGTCCTCCTCTGTATACGGACTTCAAGCCCGGAGGTATACCGGGAAGCAGCCTCAAGAAGGAGGAGCTCAGGCTCGATGAGTATGAGGCCCTGCGTCTCGCGGATTATCTCGGGATGGAACATGCCGAGGCTGCCCTGGAGATGGAGATTTCCCGGCCCACCTTCACGCGATTGGTGGAGAAGGCCCGATACAAGATGGCGAAGTTCATGGTTGAGGGCCGTCACCTTTTGATAGAGGGTGGAGAGGTACATTTTCGGGGGAACCTGATAAGGTGTAAGGATTGTGGACATATGTTCAATATAAGAATAGGAACACGCCTCAAGGCGTGTCCCGCCTGTGGATCCGCGGACCTGATTGACCTGGCGGGAGGAATGGGACACGGCGAGTGTTGTCTGGAATTCGAAGAGGGAAAGAAAGGGTAGTTGATATGAAAATAGCGATAGCAAGCGGGAAGGGCGGCACGGGGAAAACCACCCTGTCGACAAATCTCGCGGCATATATGGCGGAAAGCGAACCGGTAGTGCTCGCCGACCTGGATGTGGAGGAACCAAATTCGGGGCTTTATATCAGGGGCGAGGTGTTGGATCGGGAAGATAAGTTCAAGGAAATCCCGGAATGGGATACATCAAGATGTGAGCTCTGTGGTGACTGCCAGGCAGTATGCAATTTTAACGCGATATTGAAACTGGGAAAACAAATTATGGTTTTTCCCGAGCTGTGCCACGCGTGTTACGCCTGTTCGGAATTGTGCCCTACGGGATCACTGCCGATGATTAAAAAGAAAATGGGGGAGCTGAAGGCCCTGAAAGTGAAGGGGCTGGATTTTATCGAAAGCAAGCTTCTCATCGGTGAAGAACAGGCGGTCCCCCTGATCAAGCAGACCCTTGACTATGTCGATCGGAATTATCCGAAGGTGGTCTACAAAATCTATGATTCACCTCCCGGAACCTCCTGCCCGGTGATAGAAGTGACGAAAAATGCGGACATGGTTATTCTCATAACGGAGCCGACTCCCTTCGGACTTCACGATCTGAAACTGGCGGTAGAAACGGTCCGACATCTGGGCAAGGATTTCGCCGTGGTGATAAACCGCCTGGGTCTGGGGGATGATCGTGTGGAACGCTATTGTGAGGAAGAGAATATTAAAATCATCGCTTCCATACCCAATGATCGGAAGATCGCGGAAATATATTCGGCGGGAGAACTCCTGTATCCGACGGTACCGGTGGTGAAGGACGCGGTGAAAAAAATAGCCGATTTTATCCGGATGCACGGAAAGGATTCTGAAAAATGAAAGAAATAGTAGTAATATCCGGAAAGGGCGGAACCGGAAAAACCTCTCTTACCGCTGCCTTTGCCGTACTTGAAAAAGACAAACTTGTTGTTGCCGACTGTGACGTTGACGCGGCGGATATGCACCTGTTGCTGGAACCCGATTTCGGGTATCGGGAGTCCTTTGTCAGCGGTGAAATCGCCTCTATAGATCCCGATTTGTGCACAGGATGTGGAGAGTGCGAACGTGTGTGTCGATTTGACGCAATCACCGTACACGGCCAAATCCATGAGGTACAGGAGATCAGTTGTGAAGGCTGTGGGTATTGCGCGCGGGTATGTCCCGTCGAGGCAATCACAAATATTCCACAGAATGTAGGGGAATTTTACCTTTCCAATATCAAAACCGGTTCCAGGATGGTCCACGCGCGTCTTAAAATAGGCGCGGACAACTCGGGCAAACTGGTGGCAAAGGTAAAAAAGGAAGCTAAAACAATAGCGGAACAGAAAAAGAAAGATCTGGTGCTTGTAGATGGTTCTCCCGGTGTTGGTTGCCCGGTGGTTTCCTCTCTCTCGGGGGCGTCCTTTGTCGTACTGGTTACGGAACCGACGGTGTCCGGTCTTCACGATCTGAAACGTGTCTATGAACTGGTAAAAAAATTCAAAATTAAGGCGGGGTGTATCGTCAACAAGGCGGATATCAACCGGGATATTCTGAGAGAGGTGGAACAGTTCCTCGAAGAGGAAGGAATAGCCTGTCTCGCGCGGATACCCTACAACGAAGAGTTTACCGCGGCGATGACCAATGGCAAGACCATCGTTGAGTGGGATACCGTCATGGGTGGTTTGATTGAAGGTACATGGGAAAAGATCAAAAAGATTACAGTCGAATGACTGAAGGAGGGAATATGAAGATTGTTTTTACCGCAAAAGGAAGTGAATGGGATTCGGCGATGGATCCCCGTTTTGGTCGTACCGAATATTTTTTCATCTATGATGAAGATTCGGGCGAGGTCGATTCTTTTGATAATCGCGCAATAGAAAACGAGGCCCATGGAGCAGGTCCCAGAACAGCCCAGAAGCTGGCCGAAGTGGGGGCTGAGGTGTTAATCACGGGCAACGGTCCCGGGGGAAACGCCGCGTACGTACTAAATGCATCCAACACCGCCGTATATACGGGTGCTGGTGCAATGACCGTGAAAGAGGCGTATGAAGCGTACAAGAACGGGCAGTTGTCCAGGTTTTAAGGAAGGGTTTATGGAAAAATTCAAGGTTGCCTGCGCGACCGATGATGGAAGCACCTTTGTGGGTAGGCATTTTGGGGAAGCCTTTCACTATGACGTGTATGAAGTTTCTCCTGATCACATCAGGTTTTTGAAAAGAGTTGATAATACCACTGAAGAGGACGAAGAGATCCACGCCGATCCAAAAAAGGCGAAGGGAATCTCCGGAATTCTGAAGGCCGAACAGATTCATGTTGTCACGACGAAGATCTTTGGACCGAACATCATGCGGATAAAAAGCAATTTTGTCTGTGTACTAAGCGGTTCTGACGAAATAGAAGTCGGGTTGCTGAAAATTCAACAGAATCTTTCGCGGATTCATGAGGAATGGGAAAAAGGACCGGACCGCTCTTTCCTTGATTTTCGTAAGGTCGACGTGATCCAATAGTTCCGTCATTGTACCGAAAATGGGAAGTCCCATTGTATCGTACGAAGTTCTGAGTGTATAATCAGGAGCTGCAGGATCCAACGCTTTAATATACGGGAAGAAGATTATGACAAAATATGAACTTCAGTCAAAGAGTAAGGTGCCCCTGGAATTGGCGGAAAGGGTGGTGAAAATCCTTCGTGAAGTGACGGGCAACAAGGTCAATTTTATGGGTGAAGGGGGAATCGTCCTTGCTTCCGCTCAACCCGAGAGGGTCGGGACCGTTCACGAAGGTGGAAGAAAAATCATGAGCGGCCGACAGGATGAGATTGCCCTCACCGACGAGATGGCGGATACCATGGAAGATACTCTGAAAGGGTTCATCGGTGTTATTAAGTACCGCGGAGAACGGGTAGGTTGCATCTGGATTAATGGAGATCCTGAACAGGTGAGGCCTCTTCAGAAACTGGCGGAGATCATCATCCTGGAAGAATTGGAGAGGAGTGCGGACCAGGAAGATCGTAGAGACGAACTTGGAAGTATTGTCGAAAATGTGAAGGATATTTCCGACCGAATGGGAATCCTCGCACTGAACGGATCCATTCAGGCCGCCCGGCTTGGAGAAAAAGGCGGACCCTTCAAGGTTGTGGCCCACGAGATGCAGAGCCTCGCCCGTGAGATTGGGGAACTGATCGCACAGGTTGAAGAGAAAGCGGTAAAAACCAAAGAAAGAATCTCAAGACGCTAGTCACCCATCCACAGCAACACCTGTTTCAGGAAAGAATATCCCGTAGCCCGGCGGCGGCGGTGTAGACACTTCCCGCGCCGCTGATAAAGGCCGTGACTCTCAGGGTTTCCATAAGCTCTTCTTTCGTTGCACCCGCGGCCAGCGCCTGGGTAGCCAGGCTTCGAACGCCGTTTGATGCCCCGTGAGCCGCATCCAGGGCTACGGCTATCAGGAGTTTTTCTTTTTTTACAAGAGCTCCCGGTTCAAAAGCGAGGGAACGGTTCTCTTCGATCGATCGGTACAACTTTTCATCGTTGTCTTCGATTACCTGATCTACGACAGAGGATAGGATGGGATGCCCATTTTCCAGCTCGGTACGCAATGCTTTAGGGAGATTCGTCATCTCCTGCCATTGGAAAATCCCTTTGTGAATCCAGGCAAAAATTTGTCTGCACTGGTATGCTTTGTCCAACTTTAGAACAGCTGTCATTTCTTCGGGAAGATAGGCGCTAATAGGAAGATTTGGTTCCATTTAACTATTTCTTAAGTTTGATAAGCATTTCGGAAATATAAATATTCCG
>CAZJIN010000170.1:0-6108 GCA_964545955.1 uncultured Sediminispirochaeta sp. | reverse complement strand
CTTCATTCTGCAACCGGAAAATGCAGCTGTATTTACCAACGCTGAAAAATACGGAACCGCCTCAAAAGAAGCGGTGAAGTTTCTCGATGAAGAGACAAAAGCCAATTTCGAGCGGGGTCTTCCCCCCGAAGTATTGGCGGAGATTCACTGGTATCCGACTGTGCCTCCGGGACTTGAAGAGATGGAAGGCAAGGTGCTGGACAAGATCAAGGCGTCGAATTAACGTGATATTTGCGGGACCGGCAGCACTCAGCTGCCGGTCTTTTTGACCAATGTGGGGCTGTGGGCGATCGAGTACCGGTTCGGTTTCCCTTTGCTCACGTCTATAATAATGAAAAAAGCAGGTGCTACATACAATGGAAATAGCTTTATCCGTGCAGAATCTGGTAAAAAAATTCGGTGAGTTCACCGCCGTCAATGGTGTCTCCTTCGATGTGGAGGAGGGGAAGTTTTTCTCCATCCTGGGACCTTCGGGATGTGGTAAAACTACCCTGTTGCGCAATATTGCCGGTTTTTATGAACCCACCTCAGGGGTTATACAAATTCGCGGAAAAGAGATGAACGGAGTTGAACCGAACAAACGACCGGTCAACCTGGTTTTTCAACACCTGGCGCTTTTTCCCATGATGGATGTGCATGAAAACATCGCTTTCGGACTGAAGCGTCGCGGGATAACGGGGAAGGCGCTCTCCGACAAGGTGAACGGGATGCTCGAAAGGGTAGGCTTGCCGGGGTTCGGACAAAAAAAGATAAGCCAACTTTCAGGAGGTCAGAAACAGAGGATCGCGATCGCCAGGTGCCTGGTCCTCGACCCCAGTGTCCTGCTGCTGGATGAACCCCTCGGTGCGCTGGATGCCAAGTTGAGGGAGCATATGAAGGTGGAGTTGAAAAAGCTTCAGGTGGAGGTGGGGACCACCTTTGTGTACATCACCCACGATCAGTCCGAAGCGATGGTGATGAGCGATCATGTGGCGGTTATGAACTCCGGTCAGTTTGAGCAGGTTGGTACTCCCCAGGAGCTCTATCACAATCCCCATTCTTCCTTCGTCGCCCAGTTTGTGGGGAACAACAACAAGCTGGGTACGCGGATCCACAAGGACGAGAAAGGACGCTTTCTGGCCCGCTACACCGATGAGAGGGACTACATAGTAGAGGGTCCCTTTGATCTTGATCAGGGCGATGAGTATGACATGTTCATCCGTCCGGAGGCGATTGTGATCAATCCTTCGAAGAACCAGGATGATTTCAACCTTATGAGCTGTGATGTGAAGGCTATTCTCTTCGACGGGGGGAACAGCCGGCTGTTGGTGATTCCTGAAGATACCGAGGAAGAACTCATTGTAGCGCTTCCCCAGAACCGACAGTTCGATAATATCAGAGCCGGAGACCGAGTGAAAATCGGCTGGAGTCCCTCCACCGCTGTCTGTTTCAGGAAAATGGAGCTAAAAATCTATGACGATATCTAAAGCCAAAAGAATTCGCTGGGGCTTTTTTGTCTTCTTCATTCCCGTGTTTTTGTGGCTCTTCCTGCTGATAGTGCTGCCCCAGCTGGAACTGCTGCGAATGTCCTTTCTCGGGACGGATTATTATGGCGAATCCGGTGTTACCCTGGACAACTACTGGGCGTTCTTTTCTGAACCAATCTACTGGCTCACCTTTGTGCGAACCGCCGGGTATTCGATCTTGGTCACATTGATCGTTCTGGTGATTGCCCTTCCCGTCTCCTTCTATATTACAAAGGTGGCAAATTTCAAGATTACCGGTTTTTTGATGGTACTGATTCTGGTGCCCTTCTGGGTCAGTGAGCTGATCAGGGTTTACGGATGGATGATTCTGCTCCGGGAGAGCGGGGTGCTCAACCATTTTCTTACGGCTATAGGGATTTTTGAGAAGCCTGTAGAGATGCTTTACAATGATATCACCATGGTGATGGGGCTTGTGTACACTACGATGCTCTTCATGATTGTTCCCATTATCGGGGTTATGGAGAGTCTCGATGATTCGCTTATTGAAGCTGCGTATGATCTGGGGGCAAAAAAGAGCACAATCTGGCGCACCATAATCATACCCTACTCGATGTCGGGTATAATGTCGGGGAGTATAATAGTCTTCATGCTGGTCCTGGGAAGTTATCTCACCCCGAACTTGATGGGTGGGAAAAACTCCATCTGGTTCACCGAACAGATCTATAATCAGATGATAATCTATTTCAACTGGAACCAGGGCGCGGCTTTTGGATTTCTGCTTCTGCTCCTTTCGTCTCTTATCATCTGGCTTGCCCTCAAACTCACGAAGCAGGATTGGAGGACGGTGATCAAATGATACGTACACTTTCGAGTTCCAAATCCTATACTATCGGATTCAACATTTTTATAGGATTCTATTTTCTGTTTCTCTTCGCCCCTCTCATTATCACCATGATTCTGGCTTTCAATGATTCGATGTTTCCCTCGCTTCCCTGGAAGGGATTCACCCTGGACTGGTTTTTTGGGGAAGGTCCGGATAAGACCGGGATTTTTTATGACAACATCAACCTGAGAAGTATCGGTGTTTCCTTCAAGGTTGCCCTGTCGGTTTCTATTCTGTCCACCCTGTTCGGGACCCTGGCGGCGTTTCTCTTTGAACAGGAGGATTTTCGATTCAAGAGCCTGTTTTACTTCCTGATGATCGCTCCCATTGTTATACCCGGGGTGATTCTGGGAATATCGATCCTCCTGTTTGCCAACAGCGTGGGGTTGTTCTTTGAAGAACAGATAGGTATGGATCTCGATATTACGAGACCGGGGTTCTGGCTGGTAGTACTTGGACAGTTTTCCTTCATTACCACGATAGTCGCCCTGGTTGTTATAGCCCGTCTCAGGAAGTTCGACCGCACCCTCGAAGAAGCGGCCTACAATCTGGGGGCGAACCGGTTTGAGGTCATATGGCACATCACGCTGAAATATCTGCGGCCTTCGATTATCGGCGGGGCGGCGGTGGCCTTTCTCATGTCCTTTGAGAACTTCAATACCACGGTGTTTCTGGTCGGATCGCAGGCAACTCTCCCAATCAACCTCTACCTCCAGGTGAGGGACGGATCCACGCCGGTGATCAACGCGATCTCTTTTCTCCTGATTGTGGGCACCTCCACCGTTGCGGTGATCAACCTGTATGCGGGTAAGAATAAAAACCCCACCTGACGGCTGCTTTCCTATAATGGGATCGTGTTTTTTAGGCTTGTGCGGAAATCTGAATTATCCAATTTCATTGGAATGTTTAATAGAAATTCACTATACTTCTCCCATGGGTAAAACCTCGTCGAAGGTGAATAGGTCCTCCTCTTTCTTGTACCTGTTTCTGGTAGGCTTTCTGTGGTTTCTGCCTCTCTTTCCCGTCGACGCTGAAGAGCCTATCAGGGTTGGGGTCGGACTTTCCCTGACGGGTATTTACAGTGAACCTGCGGATATGATGCGACGGGGGTATCAGTTGTGGGTCCATGAAACGAACAAAAACGGAGGACTCCTCGGCCGTGAAGTCGAATTGATTCTAATGGATACCCGGAGTGATCCCGAAGTGACAAAACGGGTATATACCCGTTTGATCGAAGATGAGGGGGTCGATCTTATCTTCTCACCGTATGGAACTCCCCTTACCATGGTTGCTTCGGAGGTTTCGGAGAAAGCGGAGATGGTCATGATGGCCGCGTCGGCCGCGGGGAGGCAGCTCTGGACCAGGGGATATCGTTACCTGTTCGGAATTTATGTCACGGCAGATCGCTTTTTTATCGGCTTTCTCGATCTCCTCGCACGGGAGGGTATCGACAGGATCTCGGTGATTCATGAGGACAACGCCTTCAACCGTGACGCAGCCCGGGGGGTGGAAGAATGGGCGGGCAAGCTTGGAGTGAGAATAGACAGGAGCGTGGAGTTCACCCCCGGTGAAAGCGATATGGATGAGGTGCTTGATGAAGCAGAGATTACCGATCGGAGGGGCTTGATTATATGCAGTTACCCGGAGTCCGGGTATGAGAGCCTTCGGAAGTTAAGGGCCCGTCCTATCCAACCCGCCGCTCTCGCGATGACTATCACCCCCGTACATCCCCTCTTTGCCCTGCGATTGAAGGAGCTGGCCGACGGCGTCTTTGCCCCTTCCCAGTGGGAACCTATGGAGAGGATACCCTATCCCGGTACCAGGGAGTTCATCGAGGCTTTTCGTCTTTTTTCCCATATGCCGCCGTCGTACCACGCGAGTTCCGCCTATGCCGCTGGACAGGTACTGGCCCTGGCGGTGGAGGCGACGGGTGGTCTGGACCACATGAAACTGCGGAATTACATATCGATGCTTGACACGGTAACGATCATTGGACGCTTCAAGGTGGATGCAGCGGGCAGACAGGTAGGTCACAATCCCATCCTTATTCAGTGGCAGAGAGGAAAAAAGGAGATCGTCTATCCCGGCAAAATGCGGACTGCCGAAGCTGTTTTTTTTATGAACTAGCGAAAAAGAGAGAGGTGCCCCCTATTAAATTCCCGAACTGGAAACCCAAAACACTTTTTTTCTACATCCTCATACCGGTACTCACCTCGGCGATTCTGATCAGCTTCCTGACTGTATTCGTTATCAGCGAATCCCTCGTCTCTCATTTCGAGAGGATGGCCCACGGGGACCTCGAACTGGCCTCCGATCTCGGTATTGAAGTATGTGAGGAGCGTTTCAACGATCTGTTGATGATGAGATTGACCAATAACCCGATGATGGTGGCCGCCATGCGGCGGGAAGCCTTGAATTCCGTGCTCACCATAGCCCAACGATTTTCCAATATCAAGATGGCTGTAGTGGACCAAAACGGCAGGGTGGAATCAACTACTTCCTACGGCCTGCCGGAGGGGCTGAATATTACCCTTCCCAAACTGGGAAATGAGGAGGTCCTGTCGCTTGACCTGCAGGGCGGAGATGTGCTGCTTCGGGCTCGGTATTTTCCCTTCTGGCGGTGGTATGTGGTGAGTTTTATTCCGAGGGAGGACGTGCTTGAGCCGTTGCGGCGTATACAGGAAGCTATGTTGGTTTCACTCTCCGCAATTCTCTTCACTCTCATCTTCACTGTTCTGGTCACCTTCAATCTGGCGATAAAAAAACCCCTGAATACCCTTATAGATGCTCTGAAGGAGATTTCGGCGGGTCAATTTCGACGGGTCGAGAATACCAGGAGGGACGAAATCGGATTGGTCACCGGGGCCATCAACTCCATGTCCGCGAGCCTGGAGCGACAGCAGCAGGAGCTTGAGATCTCAGTACGGGAAAAAAGTGTGCTCCTCCAGGAAATTCACCATCGGGTAAAAAACAACTTGAATATCGTGGTCAGTCTACTCAGTCTTCAGGCCGAACAGATCAAAGACTCCGAA
Organism: uncultured Sediminispirochaeta sp.; assembly: GCA_964545955.1. GTDB lineage: Bacteria > Spirochaetota > Spirochaetia > DSM-16054 > Sediminispirochaetaceae > DSBN01. Next base: position 727 of record CAZJIN010000170.1, on the reverse strand, counting down.
GAGGCGAAGAGGGCCCTTGAAAGCAGTTGCAGTCGTATCCATGCGATGGCCCTGGTACACGAAAAACTCTACCAGTCGGATACTTTTTCGGCCATCGATATCCATTCCTATCTTGATTCTATTTCCGGCCAGTTGATTTCTATCTACGGCAGTGGGAAGGATATCAAACTTTGCCTAGATGTGGAGGACACGGAAATGGATCTTTCAATAGCCTTGCCCTGCGGTTTGATTTTCAACGAACTCTGCACCAATTCTCTGATTCACGCCTTTCCCGATCGACGGGATGGAAAAATCTCTCTCAGTTTTCGGAGCCTGGATGATGCGAACTGGGAACTCTTCTATAGTGATGACGGAACGGGGATTCCTGGCTTGTCGGATTCACTTGAGTATCCGAAAACCCTGGGAATGACGCTCATAAAGGTGCTCAGTGAACAGGTTTCGGGAAAAACCCGGATGCGTAATAATGGGGGCTTCGAGTTTTACCTGCGCATACCACGGTAAACTAGGGGTCGGAGCTGGGGTTGGGGCTGGGGTCGGAGCTGGGGCTGGATCTGGGGTCGGAACTGGGGCTGGGGCCGGCTACAAAAGAGTAGGAGTAGGGAATGAAAGCGGCGGAATTGTGTAGAGAACTTGATTCGAAGGGGGATCCCGAAAAAGCCTCCCACCAGATGCGTTTTTTCAAGTGCGGCCCGGGTGGCTACGCCGAGGGCGACCTTTTTATCGGTGT
>CAZJIN010000169.1:0-6123 GCA_964545955.1 uncultured Sediminispirochaeta sp. | reverse complement strand
GCTGACTTTTTATGCCCACGTGGCCGAGAAGAACGATTACCTGGTCGCTTCCGCCTCCTACTACAGTCTGAAGGATCAACGTTTCAGCCATGTCTACGTGCATCCGGGGGCCCCCGTCGCCGGGAACCTCGGCCGGGGGAAACCTCTTCTGCTCCCCGAGGAGTTTGCAGCCCAGGCGAAGCAGATCGCGGGAACGATCGAACTGGTAGCGGTGGAGATGAGGCGCGGAAACTACCGGATCAACGAGAAGTGCGGGTCCTGCGAACTGCGCTCCGTGTGCAGAACGAAGTACAACCTGCGCCTGCCGGAGGAAAAGGGTGGAAACTAAGCTCGATCTGGATCAGTTGAAGGCAGTGGGCGCGGAGAAAAACACCGTCGTCACCGCCGGCGCCGGTTCCGGAAAGACTACGGTCCTGGCCCACCGTTTTGTGCATCTCCTGCGTCCCGGCGGGGCGGAGGTGGATGGTATTCCCACCCTCACCTCCACCCGCAAGGCAGCCGCCGAGATGTACGAACGGATCTACCGTCTTCTCCTTGAGCAGGGCGAATCGGTGCCCTCGGAGGATGAACGGGGTCGACTCAGAGCCGCTTTGAAGGGGTTTGAAAAAGCCGCGATTTCGACCCTGGACAGTTTTTGTGCCGGAATTGTCCGCGGAGGCAGCAGTCGTTTCGGGGTACCCGGGGATTTTCGTCAGGACGAATATGCCGGAGCCTCCCTGATAGAGGAGAACGCCCTGCAGTTTCTGCTTGAAAAATCCACGGATCCCCCGATGGGGCATTTTTTTAAGGAGCACGGAGTCGAATCCGTGCTGAACCGGCTCCTGGTTCCCCTCGCCAAGGAGGAGTTCCACATGGCCGCCGAAATCCCCTTCGAGGAGATGTTCGACCGTCAGCTCAACTTCCTCCGCTCCCGGCTTGAAGAAAGTGCGGTGAAGCTCGGAGAAGTTCGTCGATGGTTCCTCGAAGAGGATCTGCCGACCGATAAAAATTCTCTGATGAACCCTCGTGAGGCGCTGCGGCGGATTGGAGACCCCCTTGATGCTCTGGAAGCGAAAGACTGGTCTTCCCTGGCTAAAACAGGGGCGACGAAGCTGCGTTCACCGGGACAGGCAAAAAATCCAATTATCCTGGAAGGGAAGGAACGGATTAAAATATGGAAGGAGGAAACGGCCCGTCTCCTGCCCATTGTCGCCCTTTTTCAGAATGAGGAGATCTACCGCGGCATGTATCGTCTCCTTGCCGAATACCAGAGGCGCATCGCCGATATGAAGCGGTCCAACGGAATATTGACCTTTCGGGATGTGGTGGAGATGGCGGTGACCCTTCTGCGGGAGGAACCTGAACTGCGGTCCTATTACAAGGGGCGCTTCACCCACATCATGATCGATGAGTTCCAGGATAATAACGATCTGCAACGGCGACTGCTCTTTCTCCTCGCGGAAAGGGAAGATCTCAATACCCCGGGGATTCCTTCCCCGGACCAGTTGAAGCCGGACAAGCTCTTCTTCGTGGGGGATGAAAAACAATCGATCTACAGGTTTCGCGGTGCCGATGTTCGGGTGTTGAAGCAGTTGCAGAAGCAAATTCGTGAGTCCGGCGGAGAGACCTTGCAACTGCCCCGGAACTACCGCAGCCATTCGGGGGTGATCGCCTTTTTTAACAGACTCTTCAAGGCAGTGATGGGGGAAGTTGCGGATGCTCAGGCTGATTTCGAGGCCGAGTTCGAGCCCCTTGAGGCTCCCGAAGCTCACACGGGGTTTGCGCCGGCGATTCAACTTCTGTACCAGCCCTATCGGCTCGGAGCCGAGGACGAGGATGATAGCGATAGCGAACCGGGGGAAGAGGTTTTCCTCAGTACCGCTGAAGCAGAGGCATGGGCCGTGGTGAAGTTCATCAAGGAGCGAATCGGCACGGGCGGTTTGAAGGTACGGGACGGGAAGGACGAAAAAGGGAATGCGAGGACCCGTCCCGCCGTTTACGACGACGTGGCGATCCTGATGCGCAGTTCGAGCAAGCAGATCCATCTGGAAAAATTCCTGCGTCGTCTGCAAATCCCCTACACGGTACAGAGCATCCGAAGTCTTTTTCAGGATGCCCCGGTGAACGATATATATCAGATGCTCCAGCTTCTGGTGTACCCGGAGGACTACACCGCCTATGCCGCCCTGCTTCGGTCACCCTTCGTGCACCTCGCAGATGATATGGTCGGTCGGATCATCCTCGAAACCCGGGACAGGCGGGGGGAAGCCTTTTCCCACGGTGGGGAGGAGGATTTTTTTACTGATCCCGGAGAAAGGGAAAAATACCTTCAGGCAAAACGGCTCTACTACGAACTGCGGGATGCGGCGGTTGATCAGCCGGTGACCGAACTGATTCGGCATCTCTGGTACGAGGGAGGCTACCGTTACGTGGTGCTGCGGGATCCGGATTATCACCTCTACCTCGAGTTTTATGATGCCCTGACGGCTCTGGCACGCCTGAGTGATTCCCGTGGTCTGAACCTGGCCCTTTTTCTCGATTTTTTGAGGAAAAACCTGGGGGACTATAAAAAAATGGAGGACCTCGAGTTGCTTCCCCGAAGCAGCCGCGGTGTACAACTCCTCAGTATTCATAAGTCCAAGGGCCTTGAATTCCCCGTGGTCATCCTCGCTGATACGGGAAACACCGGTGGCGGAGGTCAAAAACCGCTTTTCTTCCGGGATGATGAGTTCGGTCTGGTCTTTGATATCCATGAAAAAAGTGGCAATGGAAAAAAGACCGGACGCAACTACTTCAGCGAAGCGGCAAGGGATCGGCAGAAAAGGGAAGAGGCGGCCGAGCTCAAACGGCTTCTCTATGTGGGATGTACGCGCGCGGAAGATCACCTGGTTATTGCCGGCTCCCACCATTCCAGGAACCGGAAAATGGACAACGAGGAGGGTCAGAAGGCCCTGCTTAACCTGGTACTGGAGGCCTTCGGCTGGGACGGCGAAAGTCCCGTCCCCGATATGGGCAGTCCCCTGGGATGCGATATCCATGAAGTTCCCGAGGCGACTGCCGATGAGGTACACCGCCGGAGCCTTCGTTCAAAGAGCAGGCCCATGGAACAGGTCACGCGACTGATGGGGGAAAGCTCCCTTATTCGGAGGGAAGTACCGCAGCGGGAGTGGAACGCCACCGAGCTGAACCTGCTCTCCCGTGAAAGGGAATCCGATGGAGTTGAAGAAGCGGCCGGAGGCGAACCCGGAGGCGAACCCGTGGGCGAACCCGAGGGCGAACCCGAGGGCGTGCCCGGTGATGTTCCCGGTGCTACGACTCACGGCAACATGAACCCTATCTACACACCTTCGACGGTTCAGCACATTCCGGTGAATTCCGCCAACACCTCATCGGCGCCACGGAAAACCCCGGTGAACTCCCGGCTCCCGATCTTGAAAGAGCTGGATCCCCTCCTGAAGGGGAGCGCGGCGGCTATGGCCTTCGGAGACCTGGTTCACGAAACGATCGAGTACGAGGTGAAGGGACTTCCCGGGAAACCCGGTCTCCCCACGGCGTTCCTGGACCTGGAGCCGGTTTCAGTGCAACTCCTTGAGGATGGTGCCCGGACGGTGGCGGACCGATTTTTCGCCACCCCCCTGGGTGAGGAGGTACGGGTCGCGGCCCGCGCGGGACTGGTGGAGTCGGAGCTGCCCTTTCTGCTGCGTATTGGGATTGACCGGGCCGAATCACAAAACCTGGTCCGCGGTCAGATAGACCTCCTCCTCCAGCGGGAGAACGAAGTTGTGGTGGTGGATTTCAAGACCGATCGGGAAGTCCGCCCAGAGGGCTACGCGGTGCAGATGGCCGTGTACCGTGAGGCCGCCGCCGAGCTCTACGGAAGGCCCGCGAGGAGTATCCTGGTCTATGTGCGCAGCGGGGAACTCCACGAGGTGGATACGAAAGTTGACCTGAACAGCTTGCTTGAGGTCGCCAAGAATTGCTGAGGTGAAAAACCCTCGGTCCCAATTCCTACACAGTTCCTATTCCTTCACTGCCCCTATTCCGCCTCGCTGGACATGATGACATTCATTGCCGGCCCGACGGAGAAGGCGGCGTAGAATTTTGCCGGCATATCCTCTTCCCACGCCACCGCCAGATTCGGTTTGCCCGTGTTCGCATCCTCATTTTCCGTGACGGCGAAGTCCTCCTCCGGCCCCAGGTACTGCCAGACCCCGGCATCAGCATCGTACGCGGCCACCCGGACACCGTGAATGTGCTCGGTCTCATCGACAATCTTGACGTAGCTGATCACCGGAGTGGTTCCGACCATCTTGATATCCGTTCCGGTCATGTCGTCGGCCCAGCCGTAAAAATATCCCGGATTTGTTGATGTGTCGGCCACGGGAACGGAGGTCCACACCAGTGCCGGTCCCAGGTAATACACGTGGATATCTCCCGTCTCTTCATCGATGACGAGGATCCACGGTCGTCCCTCCTCGTCGATGTCCATGGAGATATAGCCGGGGCTGGTGCAATCAGCGAAGGCGGCGGAGTTCCCGAAATTATCCCATGAGGCGCCTGCATCCCTCGCCTTGAGCCGGATCACCTTGAGCTCCTGCCGTGCAGGTTCCTCCTCTTCGGGGGGGATGAGCTCCACGAAGGCGGCGTAGGTATAGACCGGGGCGATGGCCATGGCGAAGGTCCCCCGCATATTGGGCCCCTCCGGCAAATATTGATTGTGCTTCAGTTCGTAGTCGGAGGTGTAGGTCCTGTGGTCGCCCCAGGTTCCGTTCAGGACCATGCTATGGACCGTCCAGCCCTCGTCGGGGTTGTCGCCGATGGTGGTATAGATCGCAACGGGGTTCGCCGTGGAGTTGATTCCGATATCCCAGAGCCAGGTGTCGAAGTTGCTATCGATGCACTCGTAGTCGGAGCAGTCGCCGTACTCCGGGCAATTGTAGACCTTCCCGGTAAAATCCTGGGCGAGGCTCGAAATGGTCCAGATACTTCCATTATTACCCACGGTCATCCTGAAGTCGTTGATCAGGTCTTCCGTGCCGGTCCTGGACCCCCACTCACCGGCTGCATCGTCCCACTGATAGGCGTGCTGCCGTTTCCCGGTGATCTCTCCCGATGAGTCGGGCAGTGCGTATGCCGCAATGAGGGAGCCGTCGGAGGCGGTTTCGACACTGCAGGAGGAGAGAAAGCCTGCGACCATCCCGACGGTTCCACCTCCCTCTATCGGGCTGTCTCCCCCTGTTGGGGCGCCGGCAATTATAACTTCATCCGGATCGATAACCGGGCCCAGGTCGGTCCAGGTCCCGTCGGAGGGCAGGTAGTCATCGGACAGTTCCTGGCCGCCTCCGTCTTCTTCCAAAGGCGTTCCCGTGCTGCAGGCCACCAGAAAAACGACAGTGAAAAGGATTGCAAGAAGTATCGACGCCACACCGTGTATCTTTTTTGAACATACTATTTTCATACTTTTCCTCCTCAAAGGCTTCGTCCTTGAATTCTTGACGGTCCATTGTGAGAACTGTATCATGGGTAAGACTACAGAAATTGCTGAAAGTCCGGTTACAAGGCGTTTTCGCCGTTTTTCGTACGGAAACATGTTTTTGAGGTTGTAAAAAGATGCCCCGATACCCCTTCAAAGCTGGCCTGTTTCTTCTTGGATTGAGTGGGGCGGCGTTGTACGCAGCGTTATGGATAGTGGGTGCCGACAACGTCGCTGAGATGGAGTACCTTGCGATATTCGTGTGGGCGATGATAGGGGTTTTGAACAAATCTTTCTCGGTGTACATCGCTCGTGGCAATATTTACATATCAACCATCGATGCTGTTTTTTTTGTCGCGTATCTCGCCGAGGGGCCGGTGCTTGCTCTCTTTTGCATTATCGCCACCATGGTATTCAGCATTCAGAAGTTTGAAGGGAGATTTCGCTCCATCTTCAATATTCCCTTCAGGCTGACTCTTTTTAACATAAACCATTACATCGTAGCCCTGTACATTCTGGATAAAACCTATCTTGTACTGTCCGCCTCGGCCGGTGGACTTGTTATTCTTCCCGCCCTGGCGGCTGCTCCGCTCCTCTTTCTCCTCTCCTGCGGTATGAACACCCTGTTTTACAAACTGGAAGAGGGCAGGAGTTTTTTGCTCTATTTCACC